>JAITIP010000043.1 GCA_031279415.1 Candidatus Endomicrobium procryptotermitis
AAGGCAGGAAGAAACCGAAATCCTTCAGAAACAAAAAATGGAATCCAGCCAAAAAAAGACTTCATTTTTATCAAAATTTTTTGAGAACGCAAGTTTAACATTAAATAAGATAATTGCAAGCACCGCGTTTAGAATAGGAACAAAACATCTTGCTGCGGCTTCAGGATTGGCGGTTGTAATGACTGCCGCGGGCACAGTCACAACTGCTCAAGCAAACGACCTAACAGAAACAGAAGCTTCCTCAACAGCTTTCCAACTGCAATCGCTATTTGATACGGAGCAAGCAGTACAACTTGGCGAATACGAAAAAGCGTATCTGGAACTTGGAGACTATGAAGTGGATGAAGCAAATCTCATTTCCTCTCTTGAAGCCGCAATATTCCAATTTTCACAGATAAGAGACGCAATAGAGAGAAAAGAAGTCGCTGCAGATAAAGAAATAATACCTTCACTGCTTGAAATACGCCGCATTTTAGATGGTATAGAATGGTATATTGCAGGTTTAAATAATGACCAAAATGGCTTTGCAGATATAACATTTCAGCTCAATCTTTTGGATACAGATGATGAAAAAAATCGTTTTATAAGAGAAAGAATGGAAGTGGGAGCAAGCTTAGAGTATGCTCAGTCGGCTTTTGAAAAATATAGAAATGATCTAACCCGTAGAAAGGAAGATATTGAAGACCGCATAAGATTGGCAGAAAAAGTGAAGGATTTAATTCAGAAAAGGCTAGCCTTCTTGGAAGGCAAACTTAATGAAATGTCCCCTGTTGCTGTAGACACTGAAATTACAAGTGCCGACATTGCCGACAGTGAACCTGCATCCATTCTCAACTGTGCTGCGTTGTCGTTGGCCAGCATTTTAAGTACCCAGTCAAACCTTACTGAAAAGATACAGGACATAGCAGTCAGTTTAGTCAGAAAAATGATCGGCGAAGAAATTGACATTGTTGACGGACAGGTTATGTTTCCGATGAGCGTGCTTGCTCAGACCCTTTCCGAAGAAACTGGAGCCGACTGGAAAGGATATAATGTAACTGTAGAAGAACTGAAAGAAGCTTTATCAGATGAAAATGACAGCATTATTTTACATATATCCAGAGGGAACGGACATTATATATCAATAATAGCTAAAGGCGAAGGTCAGCTTGAAGTAAATGATAGCGGCTCTGTCACATCAGTAAGCGCAGATGAGCTTGGGAATTATTTAAGCGCAACTTATGGATGGACTTCAGGAGCAATTTTAACTCCAAAAGCCCTTCCATATGAAAGGGCTGATATTGAAAAGCTCAAAGGCGCACAAAGCGTGACAAGTGACAATTATTTCACTAAATATGCAGACGCTGTTTCCAGACTGCAGGAACGCATAAACAGAGATTATCCGCAGATTCAAAACGCAGCGGCAGTCGCAGAACTTTTAGTTCAGGTGTATGGACCGGAAAATGTGAATAATATACTTAATGGTACGGTGGCAATTGCACATAAAGTCAACACTGGCATCAGAATAGTAAGCGGAGTTGCAGTTGGATTGGAACAATTGGGAAACAGTGGTGCGCTTTCTGACGTCTCTCTGATATTTTCAGGACTAGCAATTGCCAATGATATTGTAGATTTAGGCAAAGCAAATGAAATGAGTAAGGCTATAACGGATTTCAATGCTTTGAAGGCAAACTACGGAATAAACCCCACAAGTCCGTTGTCAAAAGTTTTTCCGAAAAAAGGAGATATTATAAAGAATTTACTGATTAAGCATAATTATGACGCCGAGCAAGCTTTTGATAGTATAGTGTTTTCATTTATTTTTGAAGACAGCATTCTAGGACAGTATATACCGAGAAACTTTAAACTTTCGCCCGCTCTGCGCGCCGATATTCTTTCTCCCAGCAACCGCCTCTCGGGAGAAAGTTTAGATAACTGGAAGACCAGAATGATTACAAAATACAGCAAAGATATTATGCTTGATGCTCTTATACAATATAACAGCGGAAGACATAAAGCAACGTCTTATGATTATTGGGAAATGGCGGGAATAATTGTAGGTCTTCCGACTGAAATACTTCGCACTCGCACTGATGTGGGCATTACTTCTTCTGGAAGATTAGGAGGCTCATCAGATACTGACATTTATTATCCCGGAGATAACTTTACTGGAAAACAGGGAGTAATAAATCGGCTTACAGATAATATCAGTCGTATCAGCGGTTCATATTCCTCATCGGATCTGATGAAGATAGTCAGAGGTCTTAATGCTGATATGCTGCCGGCACAAAGTTTCAGCTTTTACGATGAAGGCAGGTGGAACTCTGAGAGAACTACGGTGCAAGGTCTTTTGCCTCAAGCTGCCATTGAAAATGCCGTTTTCAAATCATTCGGAACTTACAAGCTTTCCGGTGGACTGATGAAATACATAAACAAATACAGCGGCGAATTTGACAACGCAAGTCTTGCGTCATGGGCAAATAGTGTCGTGAATAAGTACAGAAATGATATATATTTGGATATTATAATACAAAGACTTGAAGTAGGAAAAAAGTTCTCAAATATAGGTTTTACGCAGAGTTTAAAAAATCTTGTCGAAAATTTTAACCCAAAGTCGAGAAACTTTCATTTTTATAAAGCAAATGACGCTACAAACGCTATCAAAGCTGCAGATAATTATATCGCTGACAGGGAAGGTCGGGTAAACGAGGATTCGTTAAGAGAACTGAAAGATTTGCTTAAGAAGAAAATCGGCGAAAATTATAAGAATTATGTAAGCGATGACGATATGAGAAACGAACTTTCGGCAAGCAAAAACGATGTTCAAAGGGCTTATTTGAGCATTATTCAGAAGAAGGTTTTTGTTGCTATTGCAATGTCGCCAGATGCGGCAATATCTGGCTGGGGTTACAATGCAAGAGTTGGCAGAGAAAAAACTGGAGATAGAGATATAGAATGGAAAGAGAAGCCTAGAGGCAGCAACTGGAGTCTCGACAGCTATGCAAAAATAAGAGATTTAGTGGTTTTTTCATACTCTTCAATCCCTTCAATTTTGCCTCAGGGATACAGTGTGTCTGATAGCGCTGATTATAAAATGCGCGCTTATTTGGTATCAGAAGAGTATAAGAACGCAGGAAATATTGATGCAAGGCTAGGAAAACTTGTTCAGAAATTTAAAGAGATTATCGTGCTGGACGCACAGATGTATTTAACCACCCAGCCGGGCGGAACTAAATCTCAGACGGCGCGTCAGCTTCAAATAGAATTCAATTCAATAAGTGGCAAAAGCAATACCGCTGCCAATTTGGAGCTTGTAAGACATATAAAATCATCCGTTTTTCCTGGCAGCACAGGGCAAAGCGATGCCTTATCGGTAGTTAACAGTGTTCGCGAATATATGATTATGCAGTTTGAACTTCCTGCTAATTATGATTTTTCAGACAAAATAAAAACCACGATGATGAATTACTATGATGAAAATAAAAGCAAGTATTCTGATTTTTCAAATATTCAATGGGTAACGAAGTTATTTGAAGTTGCAATAAGCGATATAGCATATGAGGATTTAAACAGATATAAGGAGTCTATAAGCTTGGGGGGATCGGATTATATTCCTATTATCTCCCATATTATTCTTTCAGGTGCTACTTTATATACGAGAGAGCTGCGTGATATGTCTCTTACAATTACTGCAGGTCCTAACTCTGCTCCCGGAATGATTGTTGATAAAATACGCGCCGCTGCCGCTGCACAATCTCAGCCGCATATAACGATTTTTGCTTTGCTACTAAACGCTTCTCCGGAAGAGAGTCTTGATGTTTATAGCCAGAGAGATAAGGATGATTTGTTTAAGTGGATAAAGGACACAGAAAAACCTGCGCTTGAAAAAGCTGTTCTTGCAAGAATTCCTGCAAAGTATGCGATTAAAACTTTGGATATTTTTATTTTGGAAAAAATGTTTACAGACTATCTAAACTCTTCTTTTGGAGAGGACAAAAGGCAGTGGGTTAATAAACATTGGGCTGAATATGAAACGGAAATAAACGAATATATTGTATCCACAAACAAGACTGCCGCAGATGAACTCATAGGTACCGCTGGTTCAAAAACCGATAGTGAAAAATATAGAACAAATATGCTTGCTGCCGCGGAAAGATTGTATGAGACGGCAATGGTTCAAAAACAGCCGCTTTTTACAGAACAGGCAGCTGATAAAAAAATGTACGAATTCATCATAGTCGTAATGGCCAGAAAGCAGCTTAATATATTCTTACCTGAAGAAGGTTATAAAATCAGCGATAAAGTTATAGAAAAAATGATTGAAGAGATTAAAGCAAGTTCTGGACTCGGACTTTCGGAAGCCGATATGGTAGAAAGAGTGCTTAACAAGTTCCAAAAAGATATTTTTCTTGACGTTCTAATACAATATAAGGACAATACTACCATGAAGTTCGGGGAAAAGATACTTCTTTTTTTCTGGACGTTTACAAACGATCTACCGTTTGGCATAGGAACCATAAGCAGAGCTATAAATGAATCAACGGCATTGGCGTCTGCAGATAATGAAACTGTTCTTGACCATCTTAAACAAAAGTATTCCAACCGCGGATATAACGCAGACAGCGCTCAAAAAAACGACTTGCTAAGAGGGCTGAGTGTTAAGAATACTCCGCTTGTTGTTTTCAGTTCGAGAGAAGAGGAAAAGATTATTGGTTGGGTAAACAAAAACGAAGGAAAAATCGCAGTGCAGTTCCTCATCAGCATATTGTTTGAACAATACGGAATCAAAATATCAAATAAATATATCAAAGCACTTGAAGGAAATTATAAACATATTGTTGACAGCAGCAGGCGCAACTGGATTCATGAGATGATGAAGGATCCAACTATTCGTGTGATATATGTATATATATTGGAAAAACTTGCAGACAAAGGAAGTACCGGCAAGAGAGACAGCGATTTTTTCACGAATGCAGATACCGCGAAAAAAGCTCTTGCAGAGAACAATCTTCTTGTAAACATCGATGAAGTTGTGGAGATAGTTGAATCTTTTGAGTCCAAACCAGAAGGCACGGATAATGCGCTGACCGAAGCGGATACAATCAGAAGTGCTATGCTTAACGAGAGAATTAAAGCATTGAGATTAATGGCTGAAAGTGCTCCGAACGACGAGGTCTTGAGGCAGGCTTTAATAAGCAACAGATATGATGTAATACAGGCTTTACAGTATCTGCGTTCTCCCGCCGCCAGTGCTGTAACTCCCATCAGCTCTGTAACAACGGCCGCAACCAGAAGAACAAGCCAGTCTGCAAAAGAGGAAATGACTTTTGAACAGTTTTGTGCAGGGCTTAATAAAGACCTTGTGGATTACAACAACATATCCGATGGCAATACGCAGGCTTTGATAAAAAAGTATTATGGTACCGACCAAACCGCTGATAAGAGTTTTGCAAAATCAATGGCCGAACTTACCATTGCCACATATATGCTTAACATGGAGTTTCGCAAAACAACTCCCGATGCAGTGGTTATAAGCGTTCTTCAGAAAGCAGTAGGCTCATCATTAAAATCGTTAAGTGTAAGCCCAGTATTTGACGATAATAATAAAGTCGTAATGCCCTCTGCCACTCCAATAGAGTCTCCTGCAATACCTAAGGAAAAAGTAAAAGCAAACATCAATATGATAACGAATAGTTTTTTTGATTCACTGCGCAGTAGAGGCCTTCTTGAGAAAAGTGGAATGTCTGAAGAAGAATTAAGGACTGATGTTTCGAAATACATTACAAATCTGTATGCAAGCAATATTTCAAATAAAGCTTTCACCGCGCTTGCGACTGCAGATGCAATACTCGGTGAAATGGCAGGACTCGGGTTGGCCAACTATGCTGCGATTACTTCATATGCGATTGAGCTTGAGTCTGCCATACGTGGCATTGAACGCGGTGCTCCAACACTCAAGCACACCGACCGCGCCAAAATCGCAAGATCACAGTTTGCCATAAACACTGCAAGCGAAGTGCTTATGCGTGATAAAAGAAGAATACTAAGGGACCTAGCCGATATACGTATAGTATTTTCACATGCAATGCAGGAACAGAATTATATGGACAGGCTCGGCGAAAATATCAGTGCATTAGGAAATCTTATACTTGCGGCAAATGCTATTGTTTCAGCTGAAAAAGCCCTTGCCAATGCCAATTCGGAACTCGAGAAGGTGCTTAAAAACTTCGGCATTGCCAAAACGGAAACGGGTTCATCTGTGATTGCCGAAGAATACCCTCAAATTGCGGCTTTTATGGACAGCTTTGAGAAGCCGATGCAGATTACATCTTTTGATTTGCTTGTTCAAGATGCCGTCAATTCATCACTAAGACCCACGACGTCAACTAAAACTTCGGATCCCACTGATTACGAAAAAACGGCTGCAGTAGACAGCATTATAACACAGCTCAAAAAAGACTTTTTTCCTGATAAAAAGTCTTTACCAGGAGAAAAGTCTTTGCCTGGTTATGTCCCCAGTCCTCATATAGTAAAGATGATTGTCGGCGATTACAGGGGTAATAGAAGCTCTGCAGTAATGCAGAAGTGGGCGACGGATGCCGTTAAGCGTTTGGAGTTAAAGATATTTACGGACGTCGTATGGCAGCAGATATTGAGAGTTAACAGTGGAGAGAAGTTCGACGCTATAGAAATGATTAGACCTTTAGGCGCGCTGCAGAGTATATATGATTCGCTCAGCGACAGCGAAAAGGCAGGCGCTTCAAAAACTGCCAATATAATCCTCTCCGCCGAAGCAAACCTCTCTTATTATGAAGGTTTTTCATGGGATGAGGTAGATAAGATTGAACGGGATCTTATGAACAATATAAAACCTTATAATAAATCGTTTACGCCTTCAAATGCCATAAGAGCATTTATATGCGCACAGTATTGGCAAGAATATAAATTACAATGGGACAGGAATAAAAATTTTGATAGAAAAACTTTTTATTCTTCGTGGACAAATAATGCAATGTCTTTTTACCGTGAGACTTTCAATATTGATGCAATTCAATCAGAGCTTGCCAAACCCAATCCAGATATGTCCATTTTAAAAGAAAGATACAATAATTTATTGGATTCCGGTGCGGTATCCCGATTTCATACAGAACAAGAAAGGGCTGCCGTGATGGCTAAAGCAGATTCTCTCATTTACGGACGACCTGTTGATCCGATGCTTGATACACAAATCCATCAAAATCTTACCGCACAGGACGCTGCTGACATGGTGTATGATATATTTGAACCGAAGTACGGAGAATCTCAGGCAGGGAAAGTAAGAAGCGCTCTTCTTGACGCTCTTCCATCTCTCAACATAGAGGTTAGATACAATAAAGGTGTAGGAGCTATATCGCTTATGACTACTATAGATAACCGCGGAGCCGTATACTATGATTTATCTCTTTCCGCAAATGTGGATGAGTTGATTAGTGGTATAAGAACCTCTGAAAGCTTAAGCAAGCTTGAAAAAGACATAGATGCTTTCAATTATCCTGGTCATACTCTTACAAAAGTTTTAAGTTCAAGGGGAGTTTACTATTATGTTGATGGTGATCCTGATGCAAGAATTTATCTTTACACAGTGGGGGGCAAACCTGTTATAAGAAATGCCGCCGGTATGATTCCTAAGATAGAAACGGCGGTAGCCCTGTCTAACCTCAAAAGGGAAGTTTCGAGATATTTTGCCGAAATCGGTATCGGCAGCAATTTGATATATGCCGTTACAAGTGGTGGCATCAAAATAATATCTTACAATGTTGGAGACACTTTAAAGTGGATTTTACCTGACGGAACAGTAATAAGTCCTGTGAAAGCAGATGGCAAGACTGTTATGAGTCTAAGAGAGGTCATGGACGCCGTTAATGCCAATTCAGCAGGGAGAGCGGCGCAAAGAAGCGGTGTAGTAGATACTCCTTTAAACCGCAACTTCACTTTTTACTATGACAGCAAAGGCAATTTTGTAGGAACCAGTCCGGGAGCAGGGTTAAAAGGCTATGTAGTAGAGCCTTTCAAAAGAGACAGCAGCCCGATGGATGACCACGAATTTGGAAGCGCCATTCAAACTAGAGGAAAGCTTGAGCTGCTAAGGGAAACGTATGAAAAAAGGCTTAACATAACGCTTATTGACAAATATACGACAATTAACGGCGTTGAAGTATTGTATTGGCAGGTAAACGGACGTCCAATATACCCTTTCAAAGAGACAAATGGGGTTCTTACCGTTATGACGCCAGCCGATTTTAGTGAAACTGTAAGTTTTTCACAGCAGCTTTTTGATTTGAAAGCGCTTACTAAAGAGACAAGGCTAGCAAGAGAACTTAAGGATAAAAAGGGAAATATATACTGGGAAGTTACCATCAACGGCGCAAAATATAATATCCATCCCATAATAGAAATAACAAAAGAAGATGGCACCAAAACCCGCAGGGTTCTTACAAAACAAGAACTGCTCAATACCATAGCAATTGCTCCTGTGTTGAGATCCCTTAAAGCCGGAAATAGCAATGTAAAGGATCTAAAAGACATGTATGATGAATACGGAAGTTTATACTGGCTTGTTAACGGCAATAAGATATATCCCATAAAGATAATTCCGGGAAAACAGGCTGCGGTTCTTAGTAATGTAGAGTTGAAAGAGGCTATAAGGCTTGCTCCAGCGCTTGGAAGGCTTAAGAGTGGGAATACCCTCACAAGAAATGCAAGAGTCGAATTTGATGAAGATGGGAATCTGGTGTGGAAAGTAAAAATCGGAGAAAAATTTTACAATATATATCCGATTAAAGTGGTAAGAGGGGTTAATACTGTGCTCACGGCACAGGAGCTTGAAGAGGCTATAAGGCTTGCTCCTGATCTCGCAAGACTGAGGGAATATGCTGCCAGCAAAGGATACGTTATAAAAGTTGCCAATGATGAAGATGGGAATCTGGTGTGGAAAGTAAAAATTGGAGAAAAATTTTACAATATATATCCTGTTAAAGTGGTAAGAGGCGAGAATAAGGTGCTCACGCTGCCTGAGTTTGAAGAGACAATAAGGCTTGCTCCGGAGCTTGGAAGTCTGAGAGCAAGTGTCATCCTCGAAATCAAAGTCAAACGTGATGCAAATGGGAATCCGATCCGTGATGCAAATGGGAATCTGATATTGGGAGTTGAAATAGATGGTAAATTTCATGAAGTAAAAGATATAGATGGTAAATTTTACGAAGTAAAAGATATTAAAGAACTCCATTCGCTCGGAAAACTAGTTGAAATAAATGGTAAATTTTACAAAGTAGAAGAGGGACTTGACCCAGATGGGAATCTGATATGGAGAGTAACAATAGACGGTAAAGTATATGAGATATATCCAGTTAAAGTGGTAAGAGGCATTAATACTGTGATCAGAGAAGAGCAGCTTAAAGCCGCCATAAGAAACGCACCGCTATTGTACGAACTGAAGACATCGTTAATAAAGGCTGGAATAAAATTTGTAACAAATAAAGACGGCGGTATAGATTTTATAGATGATGAAGGATATCTGTATTGGAAATATGAAGTAGACGGAAAATCTTACAAAATATATCCTGTTGACAGAAAGGGTAATGTTTTAACATTAGAACAAGTGCAAAGGATGATTAGAAACTTTCCCATATTGTCAAAGCTTCAGGATGATGCGCAAGCACTGGGAATAAAATTTGCAACAAATAAAGATGGGGGTATAGATTTTTATGATGATGTCGGCGGACTGTATTGGATGATAGAAGGGTATGAAAGACCTGAACTGAGAATTTATCCTGTAAACGAGTACGGCGAAGTAATGACTATTGAAGAAATAAAAATTGAGGCTCTTACAGATATTAAAATAAAACAAGCTGCACTCGACGCTGGAGAAAAAGGAGCTTACCTTATAGTTGAAGATCCTTTAATTATAACAACACAGAAAGAGAAAGATAGGTCTTTGTTAGATTTTATAATGAAAACTAAATTGGTTGACTACAGGACATGGTTGAGAAGACTTTGGGATAATATTTGCTCATTATTTGGTTATGAAACCGAGTCATATGAAAGATATGATACTGCGTTTAAGGAAACACTTATTGCTGATGATGTGAAAGACCTTAGCGAAATCCAGATAATGCAGGCTCTGAGTGCTTTGAAACCAACGGAAGAGACCTGGGAAATAAATGGCAAGGTTATAGGAAAAATAGTGGTTACCATTACAGATGTAAGGAAACTCGAAGATGGAACGTTTATCTATATTTATATGAAAGAATATATGGAGGAGGTTGAAGAAGACGGCAAAAAAATATACATATCCAAAGGTGAAGAGTATTTTGCTGAGTATAATGGAAAAGTTTATGTAGCGTGGTATACTCCAACCGAACAGGCACGACAGAAAGCAGAAGCAGCCGTGACATTTAAAGGGATATCAGCACAGGTGGAGGGCATATTAAGCCGCAATAGATATGAAAAGATGGGAGAACTTCTTGCGGCGGTTAATGCCGGTCGCACATATGAATTGGTGCTTAACAAGAAAGGGGATAGTAGAATCGTGTTCAGCAAGGATGTGCAATCGGATAAAATGTCTGGCCTTGCCATTGAAGGAGAAATACCATCGGAGGCAGTCCACATATTAAGCCGTAATAGGGAAGAACTTCTTGCGGCAGTTAATGACGGCAAAACATATGAATTGCTGTTCGGTGAGAATAGCAAAATCGCATTCCGTAAGGATGAATCGGGTAAGATGATTGCCGCCGTGCAGCAAAATGGGGATATGTATGGAGAATGGAAGCCTATCAGTATAGGAAACCCTATGGAATTTTCTTTCAGTGGAGGAAGAGGAGGATTTCAGACTTCACTGTTATATTTGAACCAACTCGATGGTGGTGAAGTAGGCGTTGAAGGAGGCAGCCAGAGAGTATATTATGCCAGAGCATATTCCGTTAATGATATAAATAATGCACCTAATGTTGTATCTGGAATTTCCCAATCCACAGATGGGTCCATACAAAGAGTAGAACACATATTGGCAACAGATGGAGGGAAACAACAGCTTCAGCTGTCGCAGTCTTATGGCGATGCTTACGCAATTGAAGCTGCCACAAGAAAAGCAGTTATTAATGGCACAACTGAAGACATAAAGGCAGGCAGGGACGTAAGAGAATTTACTATTAAACACTCGGAAGTTTATTTGGGAGGACAGATAAGGCTTATAGATGGTACGCTGGTATCAATTAGCGATAAACAGATAAGGCTTATAGACGCGCTGGTACCAACTACCGATGGGCAGAAGGAACAGGTAAGGCTTATAGACGGCACGCTGATACCAATTATCAACGGAAATATAACCTTTAAAGATGGCAGGTCAATTAGCAGAGAAAAGGCTGAAAATTTTCTAAGGGCCAAAGATTTTCTAAAGAAAGAGATGCATATACTTATAGGAGCAGATAGTAAATATTATGACAATGACATGATAACCTTGAGCCATATGGATGGAATAGTAAGCATAAGAGATTCCAAAAGTGGGGAAGGATACTCATTTCTTGGAGGAATCAAGGTCAGAGAGGACGGTTTGCGAGAGTATTATGCCAAAACACTTATAGGGCATTACAAAACATATGAGTTTGGAGAAATTACTGAAAATGGAATGAGTGCTGGAGACAGTAAGAACATAGAGAATTTGTTTACAAGAGTAAGAAATGAAAATATAGGGTTCCCCTATAAACCGTCCGATTTGAGATGGGCGAAATCTCAGGTATTAGATCCCAGCGACCCTACTGGACAAAAAGTTTTATATGAAACATGGGCTGCATATAATAATTTCAGTAGCCAGCCTGTGGTGAAAATAACTGAAGAAGGATTTATAGATTTTAGTGGTAAATATAACGGTATGCCTCTCGGCTTAAGGTATGACTTGAAGTCGTCGGACGAAAGCCAGATGCCCGTCAACCTTACTATTCCCGTAGAAGGCGTTGGAACTATGATAATAGACTATCACTCAGGCTCTGTGTTTATAGAAGAAAGAGAAGGAGAAGGACAACTGTTGAGCAAATATCATGTTACCATACTTAATTCTTCCAAGCTGTTTCCCAACGTAATAAACGAGAAGCTTCAGCCTCTTAGCAGCGGGTGGGATTGGAAAGACAGCATAAACCAAAACGACTGGAGACTCATAACCGGCAGTGAAAATATGCAGGCTATGGTGCAAAACGTAAATAATTTCGGACTTACTGCCCAAAATACCCAGCAGATTTTAAAAGTTACCAGAAAGGAAGAATATTCCTATCAAGATGTTGCGGCTGAAAACACGCTTACAGGAGAAGACTATACGGCAGTACAGCTTGCATTTTTAGGGATACCTTCGCATACGATTTCATATCACATAAACGATAATGGAGAGAAAGACATCTATATCAATGAGCGAGGAGAGGAAGTTGGTTTAAGCAAAAGCTCATTCCAAGGGATAGACTGGACTAACGGCAGAATATATGTTAAAGACAACGTAAACAGTATCGTGGAATCGGATCAACAACAATCCGCGGGTAACGCTATAAGGGCCAGAACTATAGTCAAGCAGATGGACCTTAGAGGCAATGTAAAGCAGCAGTTTGACATAGAAAATGGACAATATGTTTCTGGCATCATCGTTCCGGAGCATGACAGATATGGTACGGGACTGCGATCTTATACTCTTACCATAGAGAAGAATGGCAACGTCTATGTGACAAGCTCGTCAAAATTTAACTCTATCGTGGTGGCAAACGCTCTGGTGTACGAGCAGAACGTAAGAACCGTTTTGTTCGCCCATGAAAGGACTCAGATAGAAGACAGGACTCCTAAGGGCTTACCCGATAATATTAAAACAGATGATTTGACCATATTTTCGCTTCAAGGCGAACTATTAGACAAAGATGGCAACTTGCTGGAAACGAAAACTGAAAACGGCGATCAGGGAAGGCTTTTTACAGAAAAAGCATATCTATTAAATAATGCCGAAGGAAGAAATCTCATAACGCTTTCAAATTTTTTAGTTGATAAAAATGGAGAAATTGTCAAAGTTGAGAATGACAAGGGCACGAACAGTATAGAAACGCTGTTTGGAAATCCGGCGATAATTTCTTTTGGCGAATATGCGGCAGATGCAATTTCAGAAGAACAAAGACAGCTTATGCTCGGACATCCAAGAACCATAGTAAGCTATGGCTATGACGGCTCATTGGACTTTGACGTTTATGGCGCAAAAAATGCTGATGGGAGTTTAAAACCCATCAAAGAAGCCGTAAATGAAAGCGATTTTATCACAAAAATGAATGATCTTAAGGTAATAGACACCGACAAAGGCGTTTCCTTAATATATACTTCTTACGGCAATCCTAATTTCAACGTAAATAATTTTATAAAAGGTTATATTAACAGAGCGCAGCTGTACCGCAAATATTTCGGTAAATATTCTGACGACCATGCGGAGACAGTAGCTCAATATATTGTTCAAATGTCCGGATTAAAAGCCGTAGGTTTTAACAGCGACGGATTGAAGTTTTTTGAAGTTTATGATTATGATTTGCTCCATAACATAGCAGGAAACATCAATATCGGTACATATGAAATAAATGTTTTAAACAGAATGGGCAGAGCTGAATATGGCTATCTTATAGATAATAGAGATGACAACAAATGGCATGAGTTTATGCAGTCCCTGCGCTCGACTGATGCAGCTTCAAGCAGCAGCGAGGAGTTGGTTCAAAAATGCAAAACATTTCTGGAAAATTTATACAAAGTAGACACAGCCATTAAGAATATTCCACTAGGTGAAGGTGAAAATCTGTCCGATTTAGCCGAAGATCCTGAAAGAAGGGGTTTGATACCGTTTGAGGTAGAAGGCATAAGAATAAGCAGAATCTGGTCTGATATGGATGCCGGAGTTGAGAGAAAAAAATTATTTGGACTTATACCTATAGGGACTGCAAGTCGCGTAGTCTTCCATAATTATTATGAAGTAAATCATCTAAATACTGGCGAAGAACCAATAATGCAGAGATACCAGTATAAGTACAATGACAGAGGCGTTCTGGTAGCAAAATATCAAAGCGATATAGTCCATGACTGGCGTGGAGAATTTAAAAAAATATATGACGACTATAAAATGATGTTGAAAGAACATCCCGTTAAAGCCTTAGCTTTGACGGTAAGCATAGTCGGTCTCATAGTATATTTTGCCGCAAAAGTAATAAGGGCAAAAAGAGTGGATAATAAGAGGCGCAGGGAAATAATGGGCAGAACTATCGACGGCGGACAGCCGCTGCCTCCTTCGGGAACTTTAGAAGACAAGGCTTTGCGTCCGGCCGTCAGGGATTCTATGAATAACCCAATAACGAAAGGATTAAACGACAAGGTAATAAAAGTTATCAGAGAGCGCTATGCGGATTTAGGATTTAACAAAACTGAAAGCTACAGAGCCATAGAGCGTCAGTTTATTTCGGATTTTCTTAAATATAATCCGCAGTTAACCGAAAGATCAAGCGCAGCCGATATTTCCGCGTTTTTAGAAAAACAGGCAGCGGACCAGAAAATGTTTGACGATTACAAATGGTGGGTGCGCAATGTAATGGCGGAAGCTCAAGTGTTGAACGAATTTACCAACGAAGACCGCCTGCTGTTTGACTATATTTATATAGCTACAAACAATATGCGCCAAGACGATATGGCTTTCAGAAATATGCTGTTTTACAAAGCCAAGCAGCTTATAGCCGACGGCAAAGCCAAAATGGTCGGAATTATGATAGACACAGAAGCCAACAGAATGTTAAACGTGGTTGAAAACGGTTTGACGATAAAACAACAAGTCGAGCAAATGAAAGCTGTACTCGAACTCGATAGAGCAAGAGCAGCGGACGCAAGATTGCTGACGAAAAGGCAGATAAAAAAACTTAATAAAGCAATAGCATATTATGAAAAAAATGATGAAGAACTTGACGCTCTTGAAAAAACTTACAGAGCCTCCGGTGCGGACGCTCCTAATTTTGCAATGATAGAAGCCAAAATGGACGAGTTGTATGCCAAGTACGGATTCAGAGTATTATTTGGCGTCAAAGGAGCCAGCGGCAGAGGAAAAATGAGACCTGACGAAACTATAACGTATTATGATTTTGACGCTATGTTTAGAAAGCCCGGCTATGTCGCCAAATACAGTGCTATGGTGGATGATTTTGTAAGAGAAGGCTATACGACAAATATCAACAATACTCCTACGGGCAAATTGGGTTTTTCGCCTATAATGATGCCTTTTAGGGTGTATATACCTCATTCAGGAGTCGGCGGAAGCATACCTGCTAAAGTCGCTCATATATTGTTTAGCAGTCCTTTAGGTTTGCTGCAGGCTTTGACAAACCTTAAAGGAATAATAACGGTTTGGCTTGCAAATCTGGGCGTTACTTTGGGCATTATAGCGGGCATTAACGGAATTTTTACAGGATTTTTTGGCGCGGTGGGACTTACTATACTGGGGTTTCAAGTATTGCCGTTTCTTTTAGTTGCAGGCGTGGGGGTGGGAATTGCTTTAATTGTCAACCGACTGCTTAACTGGGCAGGCAACAAGCTGCAAAAATATAATACGGTTAATGAATATTGGGGAAAAACAATAGACAATTCCCAAGACAGAGGACTTGAAGACAAAAACAGGCAAGACATTAAAAGCGCTAAAAAAGCTATGACAAAAAGATGGGTTTTAGTTCTTATTTTCAAAACTGTGTGGGAATCTTTTCTGCTTAATACTGTGGTCAAATCGATAATAGCGACTATGGGAGGCTCGATAAGCTCTGCGTCGTTGGTTGGCAGCGGCTTAGTGTCTTTTGCAAATCCAATAATGACGGCAATAATAATAGCTCTTCTTGTATTATCTCTTTTTGTAATATATCACAAAGCGATAAAAAAATTCGTTGAAGCCAAAGCTACGGACATCAATACTGGGGAACAAAGAAACAATATATGGGATAAATGGAGATATTCTTTAACAAATGCCATAACTGTTTCAGTTTCTATATTAACTCTTGTGCTTGGCGCGTTGCTGTTATATGCCGTTCCGGGATATATGACGGTGGCTCTTTTAATTCTTCCTTTTCTATTATTTACATTCTTGGATTTCTTCGGGTTCTGGGAAATATTTAAAGGACTGCATATGTGGTCGCAAAAGAAAAAAGAAGGATATTTTGCCGGCAAGAGCTGGGATGTCTGGCAGAAAGCTTTCTACGGAAACGATTCATATGCGTCGGTTGAAGGGCGTATAACAAATGCTAAAGCACTGAGTCAGCTGAGTCATCCAAGTCAAGCTGATTTTGACGCTTTGCGCGACATGCGCGACAGTCAGTTTTTTAAAGAATGGGATATGACTTTTCTTTCTAAAAAGGTCTCAAGGAAACTTACGCCCAAACAAAAAACAACGGCTTTCGCTTTGTATTTCAATAAAATAATAATGTCTTATTACAGAACGGGAAAAATTTCCGCGCAGGAATATGAAAAATACAAATTTGAAATATCCGATTATGCGGGAGGGAATAATTTAGACAGAACAATAACAAAAATGCCTATATTAGATATTCCAAAAAGTTTGGGCGGCAGAGAAATGTTCTACAGGCTTTTTCAGGAGACAAACATAAGGGCGCGACAGGGTTTAAGAACTCCGGACGTAAAAGACATCAGCGTTTCTGCGGTTATTCCCACTTACGGGGAATCTGTTACGCATTTGTTAGATAATAATACCGGCGGCGCAACGGAAAAATTAAACAGCGATAAGCTAAATCCGGACGGGCACATTTTGCTTACGCATTTGATAGAAGCATACGATGGTGAATGGGCAAATATGCTTTCAAGGCTTGACGAAGGCGTTGATTTCCGCGGGCTCAAAAAAACTCTTAATGAAGACGATAAGGAAGTATTGGCGCATATGAAAGATATGCTTTATGAAAACGGGAAAGTAAAAAAAGGACAGGAATTAAGAAGAGCTGGCGGCCATGAACTTCCCGACTGTTGGATAAAGCAGGAAATAAGCAGATGGGCAGACGAAAAACTACAGCCTCTAAGTCCTACGCAGCTTGGCGTTTTAAATCTCAGAGAGGCGCTTGATTTTATAATAGAGATAGAATACGCCGACCAAAGAAACGGCCTTTCGGAAACGGACTGGCAGGAAAAAGTGCATTCTGCGGGCGCTCAGCATTTTGAGATAGTGTCGGGTTATCAGTCTTTCGGAGACGTTTATAAAGACGGGGCGGGAATAAACGACCCCAGATACATAGGGCTTGCTGAAAATTTGAAATTATACAGAGAAATGATAGTTCCCGTGATGCACAGAATGAAGCATAATAATTCGCAGTATAAACTTCTAAAAGAAAAGGAAATCGGGAAGTTGGCGTCGGATTATGAAAAAGAACTTATAAATCAAATAGAAAACGAATACGAAAGAAGAAAAGCAATAAAGAAAATGCAGGAAGAATATAATGAATTAATAAAGAAAGCGCCCGCCGGCAGAACGGAAAAAGACAGAGAACGCATAGAAGAAATTGAAAACGGCGATTTTCCCGATAGTTTAAAAGAATACTTTTTCTATCAAAGATTTCTTAGAGCTGTCGGCGCTCAATCAGACCGTTTCTATCAAAGATTTCTTAGAGCTGTCGGCGCTCGTGCTTTCGACGGTTATATGAGCAGTCGTATCTCCGAAATTGAAAAGATACGCAAAGAACATACCAGCTTAATGGCAAAACCCGAAGCGGACAGAACTGAAGAAGACAATAAACAAATAAAAGAACTTCAAGCAAAGGATATTATATTTCAATGGGAAAAATTCGACGTTTATCAGCCTGTCGAACTTACGTCGTTCAGGCATCTTAAAGCGCAGGACGTTTCTTTGGCGGCGTATAATAAACTGCTTGAAAAAAAGAATAACAATACGGCCCCTACCGAAGAACTTGCTTTGCTTGATGCCGTTGAAGCCGAAATTAAAAAAGAGAAAGCAAAATATGAAAGATGGAAAAAAGAAGGAAAGGAAACGTCTTTGGTAGAGAAGTATAACGACGACCAGATAAAAACTATATTTAACAACGCTGAAAATAAAAAAATTACGGTAGTTGTCTTTGACGATACAGGCACGACGGTTTCGCCTGTTCACGGGGTTATCGGCATGGGCAAGGTTGACCATCACACTCATTTGGAAGGCGATGTTTCAAAAGAGTTTATACTGCAGCTTGATATGAACCAGAATATTTTTGTGCAGTCTGCGCTTTCCCTGTTTGGAGCTTTGACACCGATGGTTGAAGACGAGGAAGTTTATAATGTCAGCCTGCAGGAACAAATACCTACAAAGAGGCTTACAAACGTCGGAGCAAAAGGCGCGTCGGCAGAAGAAGGCTTTAACGCTTCGCATGCCGATATGAACGAATTGTGGCAGCTGCATATGTACGGGCATCCCAATTTCTTAAGAACAAGATTTATAAAATCGATGTCGGGACAAAGCAAAGGCTTAGTCAGCGAAGACGCTACGGCGGGGCAGGCTGCTAAAACAAAAGGCGGAAAAACTGTCGCTTTAGGCGGTTATGTAGTTGAGAAAACAAGAGAAGCAAGAAATACGGAATTTACCGCAATGTTTATAAAGTTTGCAAGCGGCGCCGTAGAAATGACGCAGTCTTCTTATGTCTATGAATACAATAAAGCTCAAAGAAGAGCTTTCGGTCGTTTCGGAAGCATTTTTGGAGAAGCTACAAATTTTGTAGGCGGATACGGTTTTTATATTAAAGAATGGCTTACCACTTTGACCATAACAACTTTCCTGTTTGCAATTTTATTCTTGGGGATTAGCGGATTTTCAGGTTTTGGCTTTGCGTTTATACTTGCGTTAATAGGGCTTGTTATGTCTCAGTCGGGCGCGGTAATCGGCTTTGTAAAAGATATGTACGCTTTCAATGAAAGTTTAGGCGGAGCTTTTAAGAAACTTGTTATCAACTTTATATATTTTGTCGATAAAATCAGAACGCACAGCACCGGCGCCAGTTTTGGTTTGCTGGGGAAAGCCGCTCACGCAAACACTGGAAGAGGAAGCGGAACGGCTTTGATTTCTATTCTTGCCGAAAGGCATAATGGAGAAACTAGCGACGATGCTATTGCAAACGCTAAAAAAAGCGAAAACGCCGTTATGGCTACGATGAACAGCCATTTTATTCCGGAAGCTTCAAACATACTTATTATAGCCGCTTCATTTTTATTTTCAGCCAGCATGACTTTCTTCTTGTCAGTCGTGTATATAATTATACCTTTCGGAGTAATGCTGGGGCAAAGCGCTTTGCTTCCCGGATTTAATATTTTTCAATATCCCGCGAAAGAAGTTTTTAAAAATATCAAAAACGAGAGTAAAAAATGGATGGATATAGTTTTCGGCAAAGAAGTGAAAGAGATAAAAGACGCTGAAGGAAATATAACGGGATACTCCGCAAGACCAAGTATGCCCAGATTCCTTACTTTTCTCGTAGGAGGCATAATGCTGCTGACGCTTTCGGCCGCAAGCCTTCTTGGATTTGCAATTAAACTTATCGTCAGTGGCATTGATGGTATTGTTAAGTTTGGAAATATGCTTGGCGCTTCTTTAGCCATATGGAGAAACGGCTGGGGAGGTGGTACTCCCATCCTTGTCATAAGTCCCGCTTTGTTTATTTTTGTACCAATCGTTCTACTATTTTCTTTCTCAATATATTGGGGTTATAGAAGCCAGAAAAAAATAATTGAACAAAACAAAGATAAAATTTCCAAACTCAAAGGTGAAGTAATAGCTGCTGAGATAGAATCGGATAATAATAAAGATAATGATGAGTTAAAAAAACAAGCCGAGGCGAAGAGAAAAGAATATGAAGAATTACTTGGAACTTCTTATACTGAATCAAAAATAAAATCATTGTTGAACTCTCTTGATAAAGATAAAGAAAATATAAACGCAAAAATGGAAATAGAAAAGTTTTCGAATCTGTATTTTATGCAGGGACAGTCAATAGCTTCAGTAAATGACAAACTTACGGCTGAAAGGCTTGATGTTTCTGCGTTTAAAAATATGGCGGAAGTATCAGAGATTATGAAAACTTATGCGGCGCTTCAGAGAATTTTTGGAACAAAAATAGAGGACGGACTGAGAACAGAGATAGAATTAGGCAGACAACAACCTTCACAAACGGCAGTCGGTGATATCGAAGCCGAAGCCGAAGCCGAAATTAAAACAGCACAAGTAGTTCAAGAACCATTGGCACCTGCAGAAGAAACGGCAGGGCAGTCTACACCGGGAGATTCCGCTGCAGAATCAATATCGGAACCAGTGGAACCTGCGAAGACGAAAATAAAAGCAATCAAAGACTACTTAAGGAAATTGATAGGATTAGTAGCCGGCAGGATACATCCGGGAGTGCTTATACGGAGATTGACAGATAAAAATATTGTCGAAGTCCAAGACGGACAAAAATTGGACTTGCCGACGACAGTGCAGCTATTTGTTGAAAATTATGACATATCGGAGGAAACGAGAAAACAAGTTTCGTCAATAAATGAAATAGGCATAAAAGCGGCGATAATACAAAGAGTTGGTAAAAGAAAGGATATTCCAGAAAATGAATACAAAAGGATCAAGCCGCATACAATCGTTCAGATAAAGTATGGGGAAAGTACGTATGACATAAAAGTAGAACATTATATTCCTAATAATCTCACGGATAATATAGAATCTTTCAGGGCAAATTCGGTTATACAAACCGTCGTTTCGCATAATAAACATCTTGAGGAAGAAATATCTGACAAAACATTAAAAGAGAAGCTATATAATCGGGCATATATTTTGTCAACAAGATATTTTGCTGCTGACCTAAACGACAATAAGAAGATTGAGAATACTAACAAAGATGTGAATGCATTGAATTCTAGTGGAATAGGGATGATAGTTTATAAAGGCGTTTCGCTTGATAATGAAGATGATGAAAAAAGAATTGATACAGGCATTTTGGAGTTGAATGGCGAGGAGATAGCGACATATTATGTGGAAAATAGCTTCAACAAAGGAAAAACGGAAGAATTGAAGGCGGCTATATCCGCAAGTGAAGATAGAGGAAAAGAATGGCAGATGCCGGGTTATGAGTACGGTCTGATGATAGATACGCAGAAGTCGAAGATATTTGATGATAAAGTAAAGACGGAAAATAATATGAAAAAAGAAATATCTAGAAACGTAACGCTTGTAAGAATATCACATGGTGATATGAAAAGGGCGATAGAGAGGATATGGAAAGAAAGCGAGGGAATACCTCTGACAGAAGATGAATTGAAGGATGTTGTGAGAATAAAGAATATTCTTGACGCAAGCAAAGAAATGAAAAAGATAGCGGATTTAAATGCTTCTGATTTGATAAATGAAGATAAAACGGTAAATGAGGAACTTATAAAAAGAGTATATCAGTTGAAATTTAATGGAATATATGCGGATGTGACAGGACTGGATGAGGCAAAGGCAGAATATGTAATAAAAGCGATAGCAGAAGCCGCGAAAAAGTATGGTATAGACACGCAGAATTATATAATATTTGATGGAAATAATGCGGAGAGAAATAATGAAATGTTATCTGCAAATAAGAAGTTGTTAGAAGCCGAGGGGATAACGGGAGTGATTAGATTTGAGAAGAAATACGGAGAAGAAGAAAGAAAAGAGATGATAGATAAAAGTGTAAACGAGACAATAGCGATAGAAATGCCAGAGATGACGAAAGGCAAAAGAGAGGGAAAAACTGTGTCTGTTGCATTTGCTGCGAAGATTAAGAGTGATAAGACAATAGGAAGAAGGGAAAGAGGAGAAAGCAAGAGCGCGGTCGAGAGATATAATGTTGCGCATAAGAGTGGATTGAAATCGAATTATATACTGAACATAGAAGCAAAAAACATAGAGAAGTTAAAAGAATATATGACTTCAAAAGAAGAGAAAAATTTTGAAGGAATGCTTGAAGCGTTGAAAAAAGCAGGGATAGGAGGAGAAAACGTGATGTGTCAATACATATTGCAGAGGGCGAAAGAAAATACAGCTGAGAGTTATGCGGAAGCAAAGGGGTATTTGAGGGGGAGTGTGGAGAATTATTTGGAGAGAGAATATATAAAGTATATAAAGGTAAAAGGCGAAACATATAAAAAAGTAGGAGTGGGAGATAGAAAAGCTATAAGATCTCTGCTGCTGTATCTGTCGATTAATGGAGAAGAGATAAATGAAAGTACGATAAAAGCGATATTTGAGCAACAGAGGGCGTCGATGGAAGGAGAAGACAGCAGTATTAGGGAGCTGATGGAAGAAGTAAACGGACTGATAAACGAAATAGTAAAAGATCCATTTAGTGTGTCAGCGGAGAAGAAAGGAGAAGCAAAGAGAGCGGTTACACTGATAGGTGATTCGATAGCTGGGTTGGTAACAGACACAATGATAGAGAACGCCAAAACCGGTGCAAAAATATCTGCGTCAGCAGTAAGGCAAATTTTGCAGGCAGCATAGTGCTGGCAGCTGTAAATAAATAACAAATAAGCCCGCCGATTTATAGTTTATAAAATCGGCGGGTTCATTTATTTAAAAATGCACAATGTTGCTGCACAGGTTTTTATATCATGCATCTGAATCAAAATGATGAATTAGTTGCAATGAGGAAGTTTTATTATACAGGTTGTTGAAAAGGAATTATATAGCGCATAAAATTAGAGAGGAGAATGACAGGGGTTAAGTCACTCTCCTCTCTTTTTCCGATATATCGTACTGCAGTACTGCTTTTAGTTATCACAGATTGGATTTATATTTTTTATGAAACCGATTAGAAACCGATTTGTGTTCTGATACCGTAAACAAAAACGTTATCTTCGGCAGTGTTGCCGCCATAAGTATTGCTTAAATACTGCAATGAAGGCGTTATTATGACATGTTCATTTATTGCAAAAGCATAATAAACTTCCGTATTTATCTCGCTGCCGTCTTTCTCAAGAAAGCCTGCATCGTAAATGTCTCTTGACGTATTGGCATAACCACATGCAATGCCTAAAAGATCATTGTCTCTTGACCATGATACGCCCGAAAACTGTACTCCTATGCTTGCGGCAATTGAAGAAGGTGCATAAAAGAAATCATAATCATCGTTAACTCCATCTCCATCGGTATCTATTTCATATAACACACTAATTGATGGATCTCTGTAACCGAATCTTGCAAAAATGCCTATGGTTTCGGTTATTTTCTGGTCTGCGCTTATTCCAAAACCTGAAACACCCTCTTGAAATTCATTTTTGTTAACATTTGAATATGCTAAATTAGCGTCATTATTATTCCAATAAAATATTCTGTAATTTCCAGTTTCATTCGGCTTAAACGCCAGCTGTACTGCGTTAAAACCTTTGGTATCAAAATGAGATAAATCGCTGTTTGTTTCAAGGTAAGAATAAGAAAACTCTATCTGTTCTATCGGAGAGTAAGTTACATTTATCCCGAATTTAAAATAATCTACAGGATATACTACCAAAGGATTTAGAACAAAAGCATAATTTAAAAACTGTGACGTTTCGTCATTGGCATATGCATTTTGGTCAAAATAAAGAGCTGGATTTAATCTTCCTATAGTTATAGAGAGTTTTTCGTCAAAAAGTGATTGTTTATACCACAATTCAGCCACGGTCAAAGTATTTTGGGTGTTCCATACATCGCCGTTAATGCCGTTGGTATATGACCACACTCCAAGACCGTCTCCCTGACCCGCTATAAGATGGGAGAAAATATGTGCGCCGTTTCCTAAATCTTTTCCTATGGTCAAGTCAAACGAATATGCTAAATCGTTTTGGACTTTACCATCTTCACGTGAATTGACTTTCGGAGTTCCCTGTAAAATTATTGTTCCGTAAGCGCTTATTTCAAGTCCTAACTTGTCTGCTACGCTGTCTTCCTGAGCTATGGCTATGTTTCCGCCTGCAATAACCAAAGCGGCTGTCAATGCTGCTAAAAGTTTTATATTCATTTTTTTATCCTCTTGAATTAGCGTCAAAAAACGCCATTTGATTTTTTCTTCAAGAGGTTGTATACTCTAATCTTACCGGAGAAAGAGCACAACCTCTTTTTCTGTGAGCCGCTAAATGCTGTAACATTTAGCGGTTTTTCTTTTTTAACTATATTGTCTGCAAGCCGTGCGGCTTTTTAATATTGGCGTTTTTTATATTCCGGCTCTTGCACCTTCTATAGTTCCAGTTTCAAGAGCCAGCAGATGGTCAGCCCATTTTGCTGCCCAATCTCTGAGTTGTGAAACCGTAAGCGGCTGCGGAGCTTTTGACACTTCATGAGCCGCTATTTTTTTTGCAAGACTCAAATATACTTGCGACTGAGCGGAATCGGGAGCTGCTTCTATGGTTGTTTTGCCCTGAAGTTCGCTTTGCGTAACCGTTACCGAACGCGGAACGTATTCTACAACCTGCGTTTCTGTCTGCTTTACGAAATCGTCTATAATATCTTTTGCATAAGGCTTATTGATTGAATTTGCTATAACTCCTCCAAGCAAAGCGCCGCCTGCATTTGAATACTTTTTTATTCCGTTAAACAAATTGTTTGCCGCGTATATCGCCATAAAATCCGATGATGAAACCGTAAAAACGTGTTCCGCTATTCCTTCTCTTATAGGAACGGCAAAACCGCCGCATACAACGTCTCCCAAAACGTCAAATATCACATAATCCAAATCAAGTTCTTCAAAAACATGCTGCTGTTTAAAAAGTGAAACTGCGGTAGTTATTCCTCTTCCGGCACAGCCAACGCCTGGCGCTGGCCCGCCAGCTTCAACGCAAAATATTCCATTATATCCTTTAAATATTACATCCTGTGCTTTGACATTGGGTTTTTCCCTTAACGTGTCAAGAACAGTAGGTATATATTTGCCTTCGCGAAGAGTATTTGTAGAATCGCTTTTTGGATCGCAGCCAAACTGCATTACCTTATATCCAAGCGTTGATAATGCCGCGCTTATATTGGATGTGGTAGTTGATTTCCCTATACCCCCTTTTCCGTAAATCGCAATCTGTTTAATCTTTTTAGACATTTTACAAAACCCCTTTTTTGAAAGTCATTTGTTCTTTGTTTAGCATTATATTTGACGCATTCGCGAACTGCAAAAATGTGTTTTTCCCAACGCTTCTTTAATCGTTCCAAAAAATTCTATCGGAATTATTCCTTCTTCTTCCAACTCCGCTTTTATCCAAATGCCTATTCTTGCGACTATCACATAACTGCAATCGTATAAAAGTTTTATGATATTTTCCAAATTTTCCGCCGTATGCCCGTTTTGGCCGCACATTCGGTCGGACTTTCTTATTTCCACTTGTTCATATTTTTTTGTCTGATTATCCATATCTATTATCCTGAACGCTTTACATTTTCCAAAATGCGTATCGATAAATTCTCCATCGCTCGACGCTAAAGCTATTCTTATTTTTTCCATTTTACGACTTTTCCTATTAAACATATATGAAATATTTAGAAAAGTATAATAAATTTTTTTTACAATGTCAATAAAACATATATGGTTTGAAATTACATATTTTTTTAAATTCTTTTATTGAGTTTTTTTACCGCTATTCTTCCGGCAGTTTGAACCAACTGCACGATTATTACAATCAATATTACTGTAAATAACATCACCGAAAGTTTGTAGCGGTAATAGCCTATTCTTATGGCAAAATTATCTATTCCGCCGTTGCAGCCGTCGAAAAAGACAGGAAGCTTATTGTAAGTATAACGGCGCTTCTTACAAGTCCCGAGCGCGCCTCGCGGTATAAAACTTTCCGAATAATTTGAAAACGGTATCAGTGAGGATTACAATTTTTGCGCCTTCAGGCAAATCTTTAATATTTTTATAATTTAAAGAAAATAACCCCGACCTGTCGGTAAAAACCGAAAAAGCCGGCACAATATGTCCTTTATGCGTTCTGTTAAATTCCGTAAGTGCGGTCGTATGCTGATGATAATTTGCAAACACTTCGCTGCGTTCTAAACTCTCGTTTAACTGCACACCGCTGATAATTCTGTAATCCAGTTTATAGCCCAGTTTTTCTACCTCTTTTGCCCAAGCTTTTGCTGTATCTTCATAGACTTTCAAATTCGTTACGGCAAGTTTTATAATTTTGTCATAGTTCTTATCTTTTGCGTAAGACGGCTCAAAAAACGCTGTTCCTGAAATCAGAATGGCTGACAAGACGCAAAGCGGGTGCAATTAAATATAAACGATTCTATTTTATTCATTTTGTTTTCTCTGTTATTTTTTAAGCGGTAAAACTATGATAAGGCAAACATTTTATCCATCTAATGTTTTATAAATTCGTAAGTTAAAATGTTTGCCTGCTGCATTCGATTTTGATTGGATTTGTTAATGTGCGATAAGAAGATATGCACAAACGTGTATGCGTCTGCGATAGTTTTGAAAATATTGTTGCTGAGATTTTTCAGATATTTTTTTGCATATTTTATCCATGCGAAAAAGTTTCCATCTGTCTGTCATAAAGTTTTGATGACAAATCGGTTTTGCCAGGAATTCCACAGGCATCTGCGCGGCAGTGTTTGCAATGATAAAAAACTTCCATAAAATCGTGCGCGGCTTTTCTGGCTTTTGCCAAATCGCCGCAGTCCGGCGCTTTAAAATCTTTAAATTCGCCCTGCGGTATGAGTGGAATAATATTGTAAATATTTGCGCCGGCTGCTTTTACGGTTTTTGAAATTTCCGCTATGTGTTCGCCGTTTATTTCAGGTATTAACACGGTGTTTACTTTTACCGCTGCACCTAGTGCGCTTATTTTTTCTATCCCTTCAAGCTGGCTGCCTATTAAAATTTCCGCTGCGGTAATACCCGTAAGTTTTACGCCGTTATAAAATATATGAGAAACTATTTTATCGAGTATTATGGGGTTTACCGCATTAACCGTGACAGTAACGCTTCTCACTCCCGCATCGTGCAGATCCTGTGCTTTTTGCGCAAGAAGCAGTCCATTTGTACTTATACATTTTATAAGTTCCGGGTGTTCTTTGTTTACCAACTCAAAAGCTTTTAACGCATTTTCTGTGGCAAGAGTATCTCCGGGTCCGGCTATTCCTACAACCGTGATATCTGGACACAACTCAAGAGCTTTATTTACTATGCCGAGCGCTTCTTCGGGTTTTAAAATTTCTCCCGTAACGCCCGGTCTTTCTTCAGTTTTATTCAAAGTACGGCTGCAAAACCTGCACTGTATATTGCATGAAGGACTTACCGGAAGATGAAGCCTTCCATACTTATTATGTGCCGCCGCGCCAAAACACGGATGCAGCCGGCTTATTTTTAAGTCCTGAGTATTATTTTTAATTTCTTTACCTAGCGGCATATTTTTTTTCCTTTAATAATCGTTAAGTGATTTCATAAATGTTTTTTGACAAATATCTGTCGCCGCGGTCAAAAAAAATTACAACTATATTTCCGCTTTTTATTTTTTCCGCGGTTTTTCTTGCGGCCGTTAAGGCGGCACCTGTTGACGTTCCCGCCAAAACTCCCTCTTTTGCCGCCAACTTTCTTATTTCGGCAAAAGCTTCAGTGTCGGCCACTTTTATAACCTCATCGATAAGCGATATGTCGAAAGCTTTCGGCATAAAAGTGTTTCCTATGCCTTCAATCGCGTAGCAGCCTGCTTCGCCGCCGCCCATTGTCGAGCCGTATGGATCGGCAAGCACGCCTTTTACGTTTTTATTTTTTGATTTTAAATATCTTAAAACTCCGCTTATGGTTCCACCGCTTCCGGCGCCGGAAACCAGATAATCTATTTTTCCGTCTAAATCTTCGTAAATTTCTTTTCCGGTGGTTTCATAATGCACTTGCGGATTTGCCGGATTTTTAAACTGGTCGAGGCATACCGCATTTTTATTGTTTTTTACTATTTCTTCCGCTTTGTCAAAAGCGCCCTGCATTCCTCTTTCATACGGGGTATTTACTATTTCAGCTCCGAGTGCGCGCATTATAGCCTGTTTTTCAAGTGAAAATTTCATCGGGACAGTAAAAATAACTCTGTATCCTTTTCCTATAGCGGCCAAAGCTATTCCTATCCCCGCGTTTCCGGCAGTCGTTTCGACTATAATGCTTCCCGGTTTTAAAAAACCGTTTCTTTCGGCAGCCGAAATGACTGCCGTTCCCATTCGGTCTTTTACGCTTCCTCCGGGATTTAAAAGCTCAAGCTTGGCAAAAACGTTTACACTTTTTGGAAAATCCATATTGTTTAATTTTAATACCGGCGTATTGCCGATTAATTCTCTTATATCATTATAATATTTCATATTTCGTTCCCGCGTTAAATTCTGCTTTTCAAAAATGCCTGTTTCAAATCTTCAACTACATCCTTTTTATCTTCTATTCCTACTGACAGTCGTATAAGATTGTCGGTTATGCCTATTTCCTCTCTTATTTCTTTAGGGATGCTTGCATGCGTCATGCTTGCCGGGTGGCATATAAGAGATTCTACTCCGCCGAGACTTTCGGCAAAAGCTATAGTTTTAAGATTTTTTACAAAATCGTTTAGGTTGTGTTCTTTTGACAGAAGAAAAGAAACCATGCCGCCTGCACCCGCCGCCTGTCTGTTATGAATTTCGTATCCTTGAAAATCTTTGAAACCCGGGAAAAACACTTTTTCAGCACTTCCAGAACTTTTTAAAAAATCCGCGGCGTATTGTGCGTTTTCAATATGTCTGTCAATTCTCACGCCAAGCGTCTTTATGCCGCGCATTAAAAGCCACGAATCAAAAGGCTCAAGTATAGAACCTGCGGCATTTTGGAAAAATTTAAGCCTTTCTGACAACTCTTTGTCTTTTACTACGGCAAGCCCTGAAATAACGTCGCTGTGGCCTCCGAGATATTTCGTTGCACTGTGTATGATAATGTCAGCTCCCAAAAGAAGCGGTTTTTGAAGATATGGCGTCATAAAAGTATTATCGACTATCGTGAGTACGCCGTACTTTTTTGCTATTTCGGCAGCCGCTTTAATATCGGTTATGGTTAGAAGCGGATTTGCCGGCGTTTCGATTACCGCACCTTTGACATTTTTGTCTTCTTTAAGTTTTTCTTCGAAAATTTTTAAATCGGTAGTGTCCACTATTTCGTATGAAACGCCAAAATTTTTAAATATTTTGTCCAAAATTCTAAACGTCCCGCCGTACACGTTTTGCGAAATAAGAAATTTATCGCCGCTTTTAAAAAGCATGATTACTGTAGTCAATGCGGCAAGACCTGAGGCAAAAGCAAAACCTTCGACGCCTTCTTCAAGTTCTGCTATAAGCGCTTCGAGAGCTTTTCTCGTCGGGTTTCCTGAACGCCCGTACTCGTAGCCCGCTTTGGTTTTTCCGAGTTCCGTCTGCCTGAAAGTAGTCGTCTGATAAATCGGTATGCTTACAGCTCCTGTAGTTTCATCTTCGCTTATTCCGCCGTGAATCAATAACGTATTTATGTTTTTAGCCATTTGTTTTTTCCTTTTTGTTTTCTTCTATTATTGAATCTAGAACTTCAATTATTTTTGCATTTATTTCAAATACTCTTAAATTCTTTTTTATCATGTATTCCGCTGCGCTTTGTCCTATTTTTGCCGAGAAAACTGCATCGCAGTCTTTCAGCAGTTCATATACTTTTGCAAAATTTTCATCATTGTGACATCGTTCGGCATTTCGTTCGAACCTTCTTTTTTCAGATAAAACGACGTTGTCTCCATTGATTTCATAAATATAAAACATGTCCGCCATTCCAAAATGCTGGTCAACTTCTGTTCCATATAAAGACGCAAATGCAACTTTCTTAAACATAAAACCCCTTTTTATTCTTTTGTTTTTTTGCTTTGAGCATCCTATTTCAATTATTAACCCTATACACCGCAGCTTGCTGCGGGGAACATAGTTGTCATTACCGCGAAAATGGGAATACAAGTTTAAAAATGGATTCTGGCTTGGAGGCCGCAATGACAACTGATACTGCACAGCAAACTGCGCGGATGTTCGTTACGGTTTTGTTTTGGCAAAACCACTCTTTTGCCTTTTTTCGTAATAGTGGTTTAAATTCCGCTTTTGACGATGGCTTGTTCTATGTCTTTGATAATATCTTCTGCGTCTTCTATTCCCGCGCTGAAACGAAAAAAACCATTATGGAATTCAGGAGGATAAAGATACTGCCTTTCGTCATTTTTTCCCAGATAAACTATAAGGCTTGTGTCATGCCCTAAAGATACCGCAGAGGTTATGACATGCAGGTTGCTTACGAATTTATTATGCACATCGTGGTCCGCTTTTAAAGCAAAAGACAAAAGGCCGCCAAATCCCGGACTCATTTGTGCCGCGGCGATTTTGTTTCCTCTGTGGCTTTTTAATCCCGGATAAGAAACGAAGCTTACTGATGGATGATTTTCAATAAACTGTGCGATTTTTAAAGCATTTTCGTTGTGTTGTTTCATTCTCAAAGGAAAAGTTGACGCTCCTCTCATGATAAGCCAAGCGTTAAAAGGGCTTATCGTTGCGCCAAGATTTACCTGCGACTGCTTGCGTATAATATCCAAATATTCTTTTCTGCCGCTGATGCTTCCGCCCATAGCGTCGCCGTGTCCGTTGATATATTTTGTAAGGCTTTCTATGGAAAAATCTGCGCCCAATTCCAGCGGTCTTTGATTATATGGGGAAGCTAAAGTATTGTCCACGGAAAGCAAAGAGTTGTTTTTATGAGCTATTTTTGCAATGGCTTTTATATCGGAAATGGAAAGCGTCGGATTTCCGGGCGTTTCGATGTGTATAAGTTTGGTATTAGGTTTTACTGCAGCGTGTACGGCCTCCAAATCTGATGTGTCTATGATGGAAGTTTCAATTTTAAATTTATTGTTGAATAATTCATTTAACAGTCTGTAAACCGCTATATATGTTATGCTTGAAAAAATGACATGATCGCCGCTTGTTAAAAGGGAAAAAAACAATCCTGACAAAGCCCCTGCGCCGCTTGCAAAAACTATGGTGTCTTCGGCATTTTCAAAAGCCGAAATTTTTTCCTGCAGATACTGCTGATTTGCGCCGCCGTTTCGGGTATATAAATTTTGTCCCGCATCGCTCCAGTTTATATCTGTCGGGTCATACGGAAGTTCATAACTGTTTGCCATAGTAATGGGACGCTTCACAGCTTTTGTATCTTTGTCAACATCATTGCCCGCATGTACCGCTCTTGTATGAATCCCGAATTCTTTACCATAATTTTTTATAGTCATATAAATACCTTAGTAAACATATATGTAATATTTAAATAATATGATATTATTAATTTATTGTCAAGTAAATGAATATCCCAAATTCAACTTGCTAATGCAACACTTACTGTTGTTTGTGAAAGCAAACCTCTATTGCTTGTTGTTAAGTTTTTAAAGACAAAGGAAGTCGTTGCCGCAGGCAGTGTCGTTTTTTATTGAAAAGAAAGCCGTCTGTGTGGATAATAAAAATTCAAGGAAGCAGAACATAACAAAATAGCAGTAGTGCTAAACAAAGGAATAGCGATTAATGGAATTGCGTGGTGAAGGGGCAATAAGCCGTGAAAACAAAAACAGATCCCAAGAGTTGTATAATGCAGTTAAAAAAAACTAAATTAATAAGGCAATAGAATAGGTAAAGAAAAAATAAATGAATGGTGTAAGAAGTGAAATAAGACACGTTTTTCCCAGCCTATATGCCATGTCATCAAAGCGCTCCAAACAGTATGTCTAAATGCATCATTCTCACTATCTTCACTATTCTTGCCAAATCTATCAGTTTTTACTTTCCAAGCTCTTGCACCATCCAAGAAAAAATAAAATATCGTTTCCTTATTATCTTTAAGGTTATCATAAAATGACTTAAAGTCACCTGTATTATCTTTTCCTGATACTAAAACACCAATGTTGTATAAAGTAAAAAACAATTTATCCAATTCGCTCAGAATCTCATCTTCATACTTTTCATGTTCTTCAAAAAACTTTGGGAAATCAAATTCTATAGGCAGTATCGGATGGAAAGGGTCTAAAAACGCCGTACAGTCTATTGCTATCGGATATTGATTAATATTAATAAATATTATTTTTGTACTGGAATAATCTGAACTTAAAGTTTGGGTAAAAACATCATAGCCGTCAGCTTTGATAGGAGCGGTATTGTCTATAAGTTTTGCTTTTACGGCAATGTTTTCGATATTTTTTACATACTCTTCATAGGTATGGGCGTTGCCCTTTACCAGAGCAACAGCATCTTTGACTTGATTGTACAAAGACACCTGCGTTTTTGCAAACTTCGTCAGCTGAGACTTTACTTCAGACTTAATTAAATTGTTCACTTTCATATAAGACATAGTGTCCATTTTCAAAAGAAAAGCCTGCTGATGTGTCGGAAGGTCTTCAAATTTAACATTATTTTGCAAATTCCATAACAGATGCTGTTTATTGACAGCTTCTATTTCTTTTCCAGAATTGGTATATGTCATAATTTCTTTATAAAGGGGTATATCAGGAGATTTTTTCCTAAGCACAAACTGTTCTTTTCCCGCAGGAGCGCCTCTGCCATGATTTAAACAATACGAGTTGAAGTTTAATGTAGTTTTACTTTCGGCAGGGACTGTAAAAGAAATTTCTTTTCTATTAAACTTAATGCTTTCAAAGATTTTCATTTGTTTGCCTAAAAGTTCAAGGCGGTTTAAAATATCTTCATATTTGCTTTCGGGAATATCTTTATCCGATAAGATTTTATTGAGCGTTTTAATTTCTTCAAGAAATTGTTTATGACTACTCCTGCAATGCCGGCGTTTTCTCCGGTGCGAGCCTGTTAGGTAAAAAAACCAATTTTGTCGAACATGAATTTAAAAATAAACAGACACAAAGAAGTAAAGAAAATATTTTACCGATTTTTTTCATTTTAACCTCTTATTATTAACCCTATAGCCGCGGGCTTGCCACAGGTCACCTCTTAGCTGTCATTCCCGCAGGTCTTTAGCGGGAATCCAAGTGATGCACAGCGTCATCACTGAGAGTTGTAATCTTGGATCCAAGCTGAAAGGTAAAACAGATTACGACTAGGGATAGTAATGACAACTGATACCGCACGCTGAGGTTCATTTTTAGTTTATACCCTCCCATAAAAATTTTAAAATTCCCTTTTTATAAGATTGCCCTTTGCACAAAATGCTTTGTCCTTAATAAGGTTTGACGTTATCAAGTATTCGTTTATCTCATAAAAATAAGATTTATAGAGACATCATATTATAAATTATTCAAATTATCAAACGTCTGTATGCCTGTTCATCAGGCAAAACACATGAAAGGAAAAGATAACTAATAAAAAGTTGGAATATTTTTACAAAATTGATATTTGCATAGAAAAAGGAAATATAAAAACGCTTTTATAATTATCGCAATTTTATTGATATAAATAAAATTTTTGGGAAGCAAATCGATATAGTTACCACTAAAGGAATTGACAATAGCTTTAAAAAATCAATAAAAAAGGATTTGATTGAAATTTATGGTTGATTTTTCAAAGGATATAGCCATAATAAAAAATATAATAAAACATTGCAAAAATATAGCTTTTTCGCAAAAGCGTTTCGGCAATGATATAAAATATTTTTCAAAAGATGCAGAACAAAAGATTTAGCCGATATTGAAATGTTGACAGAAAAATAAATTTATGAAAAACATGGACAGGTTTTAAAAAAGGGAATAAATATATTTTTTTCTGTGCAAGAAGCTAATCGCTTAAGTCAGAGAACAGAACCTCCATGCGGTTTGATTTGCGGAGGTTCCGTTTTGTTTTGTTATTTGAACTTTGTCATTATGCGTATGCTGCAAGAGCGGCATTATAGATGTCTTCGATTAATCTCAAGCCGCCTTTGTAGCCTATATAAGGCGTCGTAAGGATAAGTCTGTATGTCGAAGGGTGTCCTATGGATATAAAATCAAACTGTTTTTCTTTAGCCAGCTCTTTGTCCCAAGCGCCGCCTAAAAGCGCGCCGCGTCCGTTATGATTTGCTTTGCGTATAATTTCCTGTGCTGTTCCACCGTCAGGCTCAAAATATATTTCTATTTTCTTTTTATTGGAAATCGTCGAAGCTATATCCAAGATTTTTTGATGTTGTTCTTCGGGAGTTTGTTCCATAATAAAAAGTTCTTTTGGGACAAGTCCTACTTCGTGAAGCAGAAATTTTGCAGCTCCCAAAACGTATCCGCTATCGCTTAAAATATGGAAATAGTTTGGCAGTCCGTATCTGAATTCGAGTAAAAAAGTTGCCAGATTGTCTATTTCTTCGTAAAATGCTTTTTCTTCGCGTAGAATGAAATCATTTGCTTTTTGTTCGTCAAGTTCTGTGCCTGCCTGCAAAGAGTAGGCAAGCAGTTCTTTTAAAAATTTTGTCGTTTCATTTGAACCTATCGGGAAGTATGGAAATTGAAAATAAGGCTGATTGTATTTAGATTTTAAATTTTCGGTTATTTCCGCGCCGTACCAAGGCGAAATCAAAATGTTAAACAATGCATGCGGAATTGTTTTCCATTCGGCTATGCCTTTAGAATAAGGTCCGAACAAAATATTTGCTTTTAAGCCTATGCCTTCAATCAGCCGTTTTATTTCTTCGAGATTTCCTTTCCAAAACGGGTCTTGGTACGGAAGTGAAGCAAAAACATTGACAAGTTTTTTTTGTTTCTGCACAGTTTTATCATAGACTTTGTCTATATATTGGTCTACTATGGCGTTTACTACAAGGCTGTGCGATTGATAGTTCGTATATTTAAAACCTGCGGTGTCAACATAAACGACAGGCTTTCCATCGTCGGCAAATTCTTTTACTACGGAGTTCACATCATCGCCGACTATTGCAGAAGTGCAGCCTGTAAGCACCACCTGCAGCTGCGTATCAAGAACTTTATATGTATTGTTAATAATCTTTTTAAGTTTTTCCTCGCCGCCAAAAACGACCTCACTTTCGGTAAAATTAGAGCAGGGCGAAGTGCTTCCCCCTGCATAACCTGTTGACCTTTCAAAAAATCCCTGAACCATAGTTCCACAACCCGGCCCGGAATGAAGTATTGGCACGGCTTTAGGTATTGCCACTACAGTCTGCATTCCTCCTATAGCACACATAAATCTTTGCTGTTCAATAAGTTTTGACATTTTTTGTTACCCCTTTTTATGTTTCAATGATAAGAACCGCATCAATAGTCCTTATGCTTTATTTTTGCTTAGATACATGCCCAGCAATCCTGCAGACAGCAGTCCTTGCAGAGAGACGGAAAATTAGAATGGCAGCAACAGATTCTGCGATTTTGCACAGAATGGCAAACGAGGCTGTTGTCAACTTTCTTTCCTGCATGCCATCTCAACCCTGCTAGGACAAAACCTTAGCAGACGGAAATTCTTAGTATCATCTATAGCAGTTATCTATGTGTCCAATTTTTACTTTGGTATTACCTAATTTCTCAGCTTATGTCTTTACTCTTGCCCCAAAAAATAATATGGATTTGTCTGTTCGAACCACCATTTCGAGTATGGATTAATTGTATGTTTTTCCAGATTTTTTACAAACTCGTCGTTTTCTATGGTTTCGAAAATCCTTTTTCCGTAATTGACTATTCCTTCATATCCCATGGCAAAATGTTCGTCTTCTATTAACAGCGAAGGTATTCCGAGTTTTGCTCCCCACAGAGTAAGTCCTCCGTGTCTTGCAAGCAGTATGTCCGGACGAACTCTGTTTAAAATGTTTACCAGCTCAAACTCCTGTTTATTGCAGACATTGTAATTGGGAATATCGCCGTGATTGTTTACTGTATTTTGCAGCACATCGCAGGCAACACTTTCATTGTCATAAATCGGGTCATGATGAAACATTGCCGCTCCTATAGGTTCTATGCCGAGCTCTTTTAAAATCGCAAGCAGCGAATGCCCGTGAGCCGCTCCCGTAGTGACGTAGGCAGTTTTACCTTTAAGTTTTTCTTTTATTTTTTCAAGTTCTGGTACCCATCTTTCTTTTTCCTCTTTTATAAATTGTTCGGACTCTTTTTCTTTTCCAGTTATTTTGCCTAAAGCGCGAAACCAGTTGTCCGTCTGTTTTATGCCGTAAGGCGGAGCCACTCTGATTTCAGGAACTCCGTACTCCTGTTCCAGAGCTGCGGCAAAATAAGAACCAAGCGTCGGACATATTTGAACCGTAGCTATTGCCTGTGACGAGGTTCCGATACTTTTTACTGTAGAGTACGGCGTAAGATAATTCGGCCGCAATCCCAGCCGCTTAAACCATTGAGTAAAAACGTCCGAACCCCAGAAGTTTATAATGTTTACCAAATCGTTTTGCTTTGTATCTGTTTTTTTGATAAGTTTTCTGGCTATCGCGTGATAACCAGCATCAAAGCCCGAAGTCCATATTTTAGAACGGAACCCTTCGCAAAAAATCGGCACTACTGGTATGCCTATTTTTCGTTCGGTTTCGTCGGCTATTCCTGCTACGTCATCTCCGATAATGCCCGAAGCACAAGTGGTAATTATAAAAATTACGTTTGGTTTTATTCTTTCGTACACTTCTTTTATTGAAGCGGCCAGTTTGACATTACCTCCGTAAACCGTGTCCGATTCTTCCATATTAGTAGTAAAAATACGCCTGTTGCCATGACTTTCAATATTGTTTCTTACGTCTGAGTTAACTTTATAAGTAAAAGAAAACATAGTAAGACAGCCCGTACAGCCTACAGGACCATGACTGATAACTACGCCGTCCTGAATTAAAGAAACCGTACAAGCTGCAATCATCGTGGAACAGCCGTTGCATTGGCTGAAACTTCTTTTTTTATCTTCAAGCGTCCCATTTCTTGCCTGCGTTACAAGCTCTTCTGCTGTCCCGCCAAAACCTGTAATAGATCCCAGACGGTTTTCTCTTACCTGCACTTCCGCAGCGTTTAAATTTATTTTGCTCATAAAACACCTCTTGTATGCCGTCGGTTATTTTATTTAATATTCCTTGTCATGTTTACCAACCTTACATCAATGAATATCATCATAATAGATTTTATTTACAAACTCTTCGACATCCAAATCTGCCGGCAAGTATCCGAGGGCTTTTATTTCGGTTACGTAAAATCTTATGTCGTCTTTCGTAGAATGCTGTTTTTTACCGTTATGATGATGAGCATCATAAGTGTATGAAACCAACAAATCTTTTATAATTTCATTTTGGTCTGTGGAAATATATTTTTTGTCTATATCTATTTTGGCTGCTTCTTCAGGATTTGCAGCTATATAGTCCGCGCCCTTTCTGTAAGCTTTTACGAGACCTCTTATCAATTCCGGCTTTTCATTAATCAGCTTTGTCGGAGCGTAGAGGAAACAGCAGTATGCATCGTTTAAAACTGGGTCGGTAGCCTGATCCGACAAAAGTTTATATCCCTCTTTTTTTACCGCCAAAATTGCAAAAGGATCCCATGAGACAAAAGCATCAAGCTTATTTTTTTCATATACAAGATTATACGTGTCCGGCGGGAAAACAAGCCATTCCACGTCTTTCACCGGATCGATTCCATATTTTTTGAAAATAATGCTGGCGTATATATGGTCCGCGCTTCCGACGGCTTCGGAAAGTCCGATGTTTAACTTTCTTCCCTTAACTTTTTTTAAGTCGCTTACGGTATTGTACGGAGAGTTAGGTGCAGTAAGAAGTTTAACACAGCCTTTATGCGTCCCTGCCACTACTTTAATATCCAGTCCCTGATATATGCTTATAAAATATCCAAAAGCTTCTGTAGCTACTGGAAATTCGTTTTTTTGCAGTCCGGCTTTTGTAACTTCAGCGTCGCCAGCCACAAGTTCCACATCTATACCTTCATCGGCAAAAAACCCTTTTTCATATGCGATAAAAATCGGGGAATCACATGCAGCACTCGAAATTTCAGCTATCGCCCTTATTTTTGCTTTCCCTAGAGGAAATTTTTTTTTGTATGCTTCTGCTTCAGTCTTACTCTGACATGATGACAACGCGCTTATGCTTAAACACAGAACAAATGCCAAAAATGTTCTTATTATTTTATTATTCATTATTATTATCCTTTGTTTTTATTATTGAAAATATGTGCTGCGCAATTACACAAAAATGCAAAGCTTCGCATTCGGATATTTTCAATATTAAAGAATTTAATAATTTTTGACATGTTTTCCTTTTTTACGTTCTTCATTATCCTCATTTGGTATTATCGGTATCTTTGTTATTTCCCAAAAACAAGTATGGATTCTGTTGAAACCACCATTTTGAGTACGGATTGTGAACGTGTTTTTCCAGATTTTTTACAAACTCGTCATTTTCGATTGTTTCTAAAATTCTTGTGCCGTATTTCACTATTCCTTCATATCCCATTCCATAATGTTCATCGCCTATCAAAAGCGATGGTATGCCGAGTTTTGCACCCCATAAAGTCATTCCGCCGTGACGCGCCAAAAGAATGTCGGGCTTTATTCTATTTAATATATTTACAAGCTCAAATTCCTGCTTATTGCATACGTTATAATTTTCTATGTCGCCGTAATCGTTTACGATATTCTGCAAAGTGTCGGACGATTCGGCTTCATTGTCGTATAACGGGTCGTGATGAAAGATAGCCGCACCTTTAGTCTGCATGCCTAACTCTTTTAACAGTGCAAGCAGCGAATGTCCATGCGAAGCTCCTGCAGTAACATATGCTGTTTTACCTTTGAGGCTGACTCTTATTTTTTCGATTTCCGGAATCCATTTTTCTTTTTGCTCTTTAAGAAAAATTTCTGCTTCTTTTTCTTTTTCGGTCATTTTTCCGAGTTCCCTAAACCATCTGTCCGTCTGTTCAATCCCATATGGAGGGGAAATTCTTATCTCCGGAATTCCGTACTCCTGTTCAAGCGCAGCCGCAAGATAAGAACCGAGCGTCGAACATATTTGTATGGTAGCTCTTGCTTGCGAAGATTCTCCGATTTGCGCTACCGTCGAGTACGGTGTAAGATAATGTGCGCGCAGCCCGAGTTTTTCAAACCATTTTGCAAAAATATCCGAACCCCAGAAATTTACTATATTTATCAAGTCAGGCTGTTTTCTATCTGTTTTTTTAATCAGTTTTCTTGCTATGCCGTGATAGCCTGCGTCAAAGCCAGAAGTCCATATTTTGGAACGGAACCCTTCGCAAAAAATAGCGATTACGGGAATGCCGAGTTCTGCTTCAGCTTCGTCCGCTATTCCACCGACATCGTCGCCGATTATCCCTGCCGCACATGTAGTGATTATAAAAATGGCGTTCGGTTTTACGCGGCTGTAAACTTCCCTGATTGCCGAAGCGAGTTTTTGATTTCCGCCGTAAACCGTGTCGGACTCTTCCATATTGGTGCTGAAAATTCTTCTCTGCATAGGATTTTTAATGCCTCTTAAATATCCGTTTACCCTGTAGGTAAATGCATATTCCTGAAGACATCCGGCGCAGCCGACGGGTCCATGACTTATGGTTACTGCATCCTGAATCAAAATTGTCGTACATGCTGCATTTGACGTTGAACAGCCGAGGCACTGGCTAAAAGATCTATTTTTATCCTCTAAAATTCCTTTTCTGGCACTGTTTACAAGCTCTTTTGCCGTTCCTTCAAACCCCGTGATGGACCCAAGCCTATTTTCGCGCACTTGTACTTCCGCAGCTTTTAAATTAACTTTTGACATCTTAATCCCCTTTTAATTGTAGATTTTCTTTTGTAATTTACAATTAAAAGCTGTTAGTTAATATCCATTTCCTAAAACCCCTTTTGTTAAATATGACCCAATACCAGCGCGTCTTAAATTTTTATTTGGCCGTCTTAATAAAATTTGCAATATCGCCGGCGACTTCTTCACCGAGTCTGTTTTCCCAATGCGTGTTGTGGCTTGCACCTTCTTTTTTTATAAATACTATATAATCCGAACCAAGATTTTCTATGAGATTAAGCTGGTCTTTAATCGTAAAGAAAGTATCCTGTGTTCCCCAGATAATTGCCGTTGGAACTTTTATTTTGGAAAGATTTTCTCTATTTACGACAATTCCGTTAAAAGCGTTTACCCATGCGTAAAGCGGAAGCTTTTTTGCGTTTTCAAAAGTTTTTTTGATAAAAACAGGATCATAATTCGAAGATGCAGTCCAATCCACAAGAAAATCGTCGGAAAACGATTTTAGTTTGTTTATTCCCGGAAATTTTTCATCGCCTTCAAGCAGCCAAGCCAGAGTTTCATTTCCTTCCAAAGATGCTGTGGAACCTATTAAAATAAGTGAAGAAACTTTATCGGGATTTGCAGCCGCAAGGCTCTGCGCTACGAAACTTCCCAAAGAATGTCCTGCTATATGCGCTTTTTTTATTTCAAGTTTGTCCAGCAAAGCGTTTATGTCTGCTGCATGCTGCTGCGTTGTATAAAAACCTTTTTTTGGTTTATCGCTTTTGCCATGTCCGCGCAGTTCGGGAACTATTACGTAAAATCCGGATTTTTCCAAAATCGGTGCAGCCTGTGAAAAAGAAAGATAAGTGTCTGTCACACCGTGAATTAAAACTACGGGCGTATTTTTTTTATCTCCCAAAGTTACGTATGCTATATTTATTCCGGTGTTTAATTTCGCAAAATTGTACTGCGGTTCATAAATTGCAGCGTTGTCCTGCGCATACGCATTGGTAAATACGGTAAAAAAAAGTATTGCCGAAAAAATGGCTGATGTTAATAATTTTAATATTTTCATTGTTTTATCCTTTTTATTTTTTTTATCTGTATCAAATGCTGTATTCCGGTTCAGGAATAATGGAAGCCAGATGCAGCTCTTCGAGAATAATTTTTCTCAAAGATATAAACGCGTCGTTGTTTCTATCCCTGTGGTCGCCCAATTTTACGTCTATGATTTTTCTTATTTTTCCGGGCCTTGATGTCATGATGACTATTCTTTGGCTGAGTGCTATGGCTTCATCAACGTCATGCGTTACGAAAGCCATAGTAGTTTTCATGGTCTTCCATATTTTTATAAGAAGCGTCTGCATTTCTATGCGTTTAAAGGCATCTAAAGCAGCAAGCGGCTCATCAAGAAGAAGAATTTTCGGCTCGTTTATCAGCGCTCTTATAATCGCAACGCGCTGCGCCATCCCTCCTGAAATTTCATGTGGGTATGACTTTTCAAAACCGTCCAGCCCTATCATTTTTATATATTCGCCGATTTTATCTTTGTTTTCTTTGTACACTCCGCGCGCTTTCAGCCCTATGGCGGCGTTTTCTTCTACAGTTTTCCAAGGAAAAAGCGTGGGCTGCTGAAAAATGTATCCGCGTTCATGGTCGGGTTTTTCGATTACGTTTCCCTGAATGCTCAACCTTCCGGACTGAGGTCCGTCAAGTCCGGCAATGAGACGCAATAAGGTAGTTTTTCCGCAGCCGGATGGTCCTATGAAAGAGATAAACTCGCCTGAATAAAGTTCAAGACTTACGTTTCTGAGAGCATATACTTTATGCCCGAAAGAATCTCTGTATATGCGGTTTACGTCTTTAATCGTTATTATGGATTCGCTCATTTTAAAATACCTTTCTGCCAGCGCAGCAAATAATTTCTAACTATTCCTATGGCAGCTAAAATTATGGAAAAGGAAACGGCCATAATTATTATCGCGGCGTACACTTTGGAATAAACTGACCATCCTTTAGCCCAATTTATATACCAGCCGAGTCCCGCTTTTGCGCCTATCATCTCCGAAACGACCAATGTTGCAAAACATAAACTCGTAGCCGTAAGAATTCCCATAAAAATATTTGGTACGGCGTTCGGAATAGCTATGTGAAACAATAAATATTTTTCACTAGCGCCTAAAGTTTTTGCAACTTCGAAATAACTTTTCGGCGTTGACGATATTCCACCCGCCGTCATGAAAGAAACCATAAACCACGAAGCTATGAAAATAAGAAATACCCCGCTTGAAAAACTGTTTGGAAAAACCGCAATCGCAATCGGTATCCACGCTACTGCCGGAATCACTCCGCTGATTTTTATTACCGGAGAAAGCCAGTAATCCCACTGGCAAAACCATCCGATTAAAATTCCGGTAAATATTCCCGAAATGCTGCCGACTATAAGACCCACAAAAAACAGACGCGTGGAAAACAATGCGCTTATCAAAAGCATTTTATAATCTTTCACCATAACGTCCGTTATCTGAAGCGGTCCCGGAAAAAAAGGGAGTGGAAAAATTCCGCTCTTTGCCGTCAAAAAATCCCATACGGCAAGCGCTATTCCGGTCGCAAATATGAACTGCGCATTATGCAGCAATTTTCTTCTTAAAGTAATAAACTTTGAGGAAACGATGTATAAAATCGTAAGCGACACGATCATAATTGTCAAAAATATTCTGTAAGGCGCAGGATTTACAGTTTGTTTGAAAGGCATGAAATAATCAAACGCCAAAGCCGCGGCAAACGATAAAACCGCAAACAAAAACCAAAACTTGGATTGAGGTTTCCAAAATATGCTGTTGTCAAAATAAGGTATGTCTTTTTTAAATTTTTTCTTCAAAATAAACCACCGACGGCAAATAATGATTTGTTTGCCACCAGCCTAATTAAATTTAAGCCGGCATTTCTGTTTTTTAATGCGAACTGCCGTGTTTTTTAATGCCCGCAAGCTCAAAAACGTCTACATAAGTGTCATCTATGAATTTTTTGGTATTGAGATCTTTGGGCAGATACCCCGTTTTCTTTAATTCGTCTGTAAAATAATACGCATCTTGTTTTGTAGTATCCTCATTGTTTATGACATTATGTTTATGTCCGTACTTGTAACTTATAAGCAGTTCGGCTACAAGTGCAGGATCGTCGCCCGGCAGATAATCTTTTTCGACAGCGATTTTTGCAGCTTCTTCGGGATTGTCAGCTACCCAATCGGAGGCTTTTTGTAAAGCGGTAAGAATTGCGGCTATACGTTTTGGCTGTTCCCTGATTTGTTTTCCAGAAGCGTAGAGGAAACAGCAGTATTTGCCTGCAAAAAGCGGATCGGTTGATATATCCGTTATTACGCGGTATCCGGCCTTTTCGGCAAGCGTCGCATACGGATCCCACAATGCTACCACATCAAGATCACCTTTATCAGCTACAGAAATAATTTGGTCCAAAGGATACGGAAGCCATTGCACGCCTGTAGTTGGATCTATATTTGCATTTGCCAAAACAACGCTTGTTACCGCCATGGGCGTTCCGCCGATCTCATCGACTCCTATTCTTTTACCTTTAAAATCTTTTGCGCTTTTAATCGGAGAATTCTTCGGTACCAATACTTTTATACAGCCTTGATGCAGTCCTCCTATAATCTTTATGTCCAGACCTTCGTTTACTGATGGGAAAAACTGGAAATCTCCATTTGCTATCGGGTATTTTCCGCTTGCAAGACCGGCTTTATTGGTTTCAAAAGTTCCGCTTACAAGTACCGCATTTATCCCTTCATCGGCAAAAAAGCCTTTTTCATAAGCTATATAGAAAGGCGTTCCGCAGGCACCGCCGCCCAAAGCTTCAATTTCTATGGTCCCGTGAGGGAACCTTGAATCCGCTTTTTTTGCGCATGCCGTAAAAACTCCGAAAAATACCGCGATACAAACACTAAGTATTGCCGCAAATTTAAACATTTTCATTCTTTCTCTCCTTTATGTTTATGATTTAATCCGGCATATAACGGAAATTTCCGTTATATGTCGTTTATCTTTGTAAAAAATCTAGACCAACTTCCTGCCTTTCACTAAGTTTCTAAACTTCTGATTTTATAATCATTCATGAAGTCTGCCTGCTGCAAGGCTGGAAATGTTTACTTTTTCGGCGTTATGGCAAAAACTCTGCTTGTAAAACCCGTACCGTTTTTAATATTTGGAAAAGTGACAAAAACGATTGAACCCGTAGGCGGAACTTTATCTAAATTTCTTAAAAGTTCGACGTTAAGTCTGTCATTTTGTAAAACGTATCTCTCTTTTACAAAACCCAGTTTTTCTCCTGCGACCGCCGAATCAGTGTCAGGCGTTTCATGGCCTATTACCGCCACATTTCTATCTTTTATAAGGTACTGCAAAGCTTCCAGCGACCAACCCGGATAATGCGAAACACCTTTTTTATCTTTATTTTCATATTCCGCTGCACTGCGTTTTGACCAATCGCTTCTGAAAGCCACAAAAGAACCTTCGGGAATTAATCCATAGCGTTTTTCAAAATCCAAAATGTCTTGTTTTGAAAGTTCGTAATCCGGATTTTTTGATGCTTCTTTTGATTTGTCTATTATGATAAGTTTATAAGCAAGTTCTTTCACATCGGTATAATCGCTTGCCAGCTTATGCCCTTTGGCAAAATGGCCGGGAAAATCAGTATGAGTGCCATATTGACCCGGCAGTGTGTAAAGTGAGGACTCAAACCAATCATCCGTATTTTCAAAAGTGTATTTTGCTGTCACAAGCAAAGGATCAAATCCGTGCCAGTGTGGAGTCTCAGGACTTACTTCAAAACTTAAATCCACCCAGTTATAATCGGATTTAAGCGAATCGAGTTCCTGCCATAAATTTTTGTTTGTTTGAGCGTACGACTGCGTCAAAACTATTGCCGCTATTGCCGCAGCGGCAGCTAATGATTTTAATATTTTCATTTTTTATTCTCCTGCAGGTCCGCAAACTATTTTGCGTTTTTTTGATTGTTAAAATTATCCATTATTTATTTTTGCGCTATTTAAAATGAGCGTCGCATTCGAAAAATACCTGTTTTATTAAATTCTATTTTGTGCATTTTATTTGTCCTTTACTTTAATATTGTGCCGTTTTTTGAAAAGCCTGTTCCAAATCCGCAATTAAATCGTCAGGATCTTCAAGACCGATAGAAAGTCGTATAAGATTTAGCGGAATTTTTGCAAGAGCCAAATCGTCATCGGTAAGTTCTCCATGTGTAACTTTAAACGGATCTATGATAAGCGATTTTGCATCTCCCAGATTTGCCAGATAAGTAAATATTTTTAAAGTGTCTATAAATTTCTGGCCGCGTTCCTGTCCGCCTTTTATTTCAAAAGACAAAATGGAACCCGCTCCTTTAGGAAAATATTTTTTTGCAAGTGCGTTATATGGGCTTGATTGAAGCGTTGGATGGTTAAGTTTTTCAACATATGGGCTTTTTTCAAGATATTTAAGTATCTTTTTTGTGTTTGCTATGTGTTTTTCTATTCTTTCCGAAAGGGTTTCTATGCCTATTAAAACAAGATAAGCATCAAAAGGGCTTAAGGCTGAACCGAAATAATTCAAATAGTCCATTCTTGCTTTTCCGACAAAAGCTATATCACCGAAAACTTCGAGATATGAGCGGCTGCTGCCTCCGGCATCTCTGAGCGTATAATGCTTCTTATGAAACTGGGGGAATTTTTCTTTACTCCATTTAAATTTTCCGCCATCTACTATAAGCCCTGCTATAACATTTCCATGTCCGCTTAAAGCTTTTGTCGCGGAATAGATGACAATGTCTGCTCCATGCTCGAAAGGATTAAATAAATAAGGGGTAGCTACAGTATTATCTACTATTAAAGGGATGTTGTGTTTATGCGCAAGTTCCGCCAAAGCGGAAATATCGACAAGTGTACTGTTGGGATTACTTATGGATTCCACAAAAACAGCTTTTGTATTAGGTTTTATTTCTTTTTCCAATTCTTGAATGTTTTCTATATTTTTTGAAAAATCGAATTCAATTCCAAAACGCGGAAGAATCGATTTATAACTGTCGAAAGTACCGCCGTAAAGATATGGGCTTGTAAGTATTCTTCCGCCGTTTTCCGCAAGAGTAAATAATGTATAAGTTATGGCCGCCATTCCAGAAGATAAAGCAAGAGCGGCGGGCGCACCGTCTAAAGCTGCTGCTCTTTTTTCAAGAACGTCAACAGTCGGATTATTGATTCTCGTGTAAAGCCAGGCATCTTGCTGATATGTTACTATTCTGTTTGCTCTTTCTGTACCGCCTAAATCATAAGAAGTCGTCTGATAAATAGGCACGGAAACGGCATAATTGTGATCTTTCGGATTATAGCCGGCCCTTATTTTTAAAGTATCAAATTTCTGTTTATTTTCTGACATTTTATATTCCCCTATTTTTTATTTAATGTGCCTTTGATATGCTTTTATTTAAACAATTCAAGCGAAGCGAAAACTCTCAGACAATCATCTATTAAGATTCCTATATCGCCAGAATAAATTGAACTTATATCATAATTTCTTTCGATTTTTTTATAATTTTCTTTTTTAATGCTTATTGCATAGTTTCTTAAAACTTCATAATATGTCGTTTTTATATTTTCCATTTTATACCTCTTTCGCGGACTGAATCCGGCGGTTCTTTACCTCTGTGATTACAAAAATAAACTAATGTTAAAAAAAGAAAGTACTATCCGCGCATTCGTCTACATGAATGCATGAGGTTTTGTGAGAAGTGTATAGAGATGGAGTTTAATGTGTTAAAATTATTCATATTAATTATATATGTTTTATTTTAAATAATTTTAAAAAATATTTATTATTCTGTCAAGTATTATTTTTTTAATATATATATGTTTTATAAAAAATATATGTAAAAAAATAGATATAAAATTATTTGTCGTGGTATTTAGATTTTAAACAATTGCTTTTTTGCTATATAATAGATGTATAGATTTATCAATAATTATTGATAATAGCTGTTTTTGAGGATATAAAATTGACATATAAGCTTGTGGTATATAAATCCGACAGATGATGGGATTGATTATTGAGGCAGGGATAAATCATAAAGCTGCAAAATTGAAAGATTACATGATATTTTGAACTTTCAGAACAATTTCAAGAAGACTCCTTTAATTTTCCATTTTATTAAACAAGGCGTCTTTAATACCAAGTAAAATATATTTATATTTTTTTATTTTATCTTTTTCAAAAAGAGCAATTTTTATTGCACCGCCCATGGTCGCCCCGAACATTACTCTAAGCGCCCTATAAGGATAAGTAAACATAAATTTTTTAAAAAAATATATGCCATTTCTTGCTATATAATACCTTCTGAATGGAGGCTGGTTTGTTATGTGAAATCCAAATTTTTTTTGAGAGCTGCCAAATTCATGAATAATGTAAACATTTTGCGCTTCATAATTTTTAAAACCCGCTTTTAAAACTCTATAATAAAATTCTATGTCAACGTAATCAATAAAAAGTTTTTCGCAAAATCCGCCCGCTTTTTCAAATACGGACATTTTAATAAAATTCCCAGAATTTATCATTAAATTGTTTTCTTTAAATATTTTATCTCTATGGTAAAAGCGAGGTTTTTGCACAGTCTTTGAATTGTCTTTTTCCATGGACTGAGCGCTGTTAAATTTCTTTAAGCCGCAATCTGCTTCCACAAGTATTTTTTCATTGTCGGTTTCTAGTTTTGTAAATTGTCTCTCAACGTATTTGCATCCCAAAACGCCGGCTTTGTCTTTTTCTCCGTCTGGGAGTTTTCCATAATTTCTCTTCATATTCTTTACGGTTTCGGGCGGAAGCTGGCTGTCTTGGTCTAATGTCAAAAGCCAATAGTAATTTTTTTCTTTGGCGTATTTAACGCCTTGATTTAGTGCCCATGCAATGCCTAAATTTTTATGACTTAAAACAAGCTGCACTTTGTCGTTGCCGTCTGAAAGAATTTTTAATTTTGCAATTATGTCTGCATCGGAAGTCGCATTATCTACAATGATAACAAAATCGACTTGTTCTTTGACGGATTCGTAGCACCTAAAAACTTTATCTGAATTAAAAGAAACTATTACCGCACAGGTTTTCATTTTTCAATCCTTATCTTTTACGCATTATTTTTGGGAAAAAGAGTCCTATTTTAATAAGAATTCTAATAAATATAAAAAAGTACAATGCGTAGAGCTTTAGAAGAATAAATTCTTTTAAAGAAAGAGAGCTTTTAAACCTATTAAAAATTTCGGAATAAAATTTTCTTGATTGTTTTATAAAGTCCAGTTTATTTTTGTAAAAAGTAAAAGAGGCATTAGAAGAGTGCATTCTATATTTGAATAAGGGTATATCTAAATATTTTATTTTTCCAACTTTAGCAGCACATATTGCAAGCCACCAGTCGTGATATTGGGTATGTTGTGGAAAAGGCAGGGCATATCGCAAGAGTTCTTTCTTTAACATTACAGAGCAGCCTGTAACGGAATTTGTTCTTAAATAATCGGCAAAAGTTGTGTTTTGAAGAAATTTTTTTACTTTTGATGTTGATGTATTTGACATAATATTATCATTGTCGTCAATCAAATAAGCGTCCGAATGAATTAAAACGGTATCGCCGATTTCTTTTACAAGAGTTTCTATTTTTTCGGGAAGCCATATGTCGTCCTGGTCGCATAAAGCTATGTAATCGCCTTTTGCTTCGGATATAACTTTCTCAAAAGTTTTTACGAAACCTATATTTTGCTCATTTTGTAATATTATCACGGATGGATATGATTTTAATATTGAAAGAGTTGAATCTATGGAACAATCGTCACAGGCTATAATTTCAATATTCTCATAAGTCTGTGACAATAGGGAATCAAGCTGCTTTCTCAAAAAAATTTGTCCGTTATATGCTGCAATAACTATTGAGACTAAAGGCAGAGCGGTCACTTTTCCTCCAATAGTTCTATGGCTTTATTTGCAATATCATAAGGATTAATATTTATAAGACATATCGGATTGTCAGGACAAGGACATTTAAAGCCTTCTGCCTCACGCTTAAAATTGCATGGTGAACATATTTCTTTACTATAAAAAGAGTAAGCTTTTGACGATACAGGTCCAGAATTATCAGGAAGACCTCGTCCATATAGAGATATAATTTTTATATTTTCAACTGCAGCAAGATGGACAATGCCGGTATCTACAGATATAAGCAAATCTGAATTTCCTAATATCTCTTTAAGTTCATATAAATTAGTTTTTCCGCATAAATTTACTATATGATAATTAACAGAACCTGCAATTTTTATTGCATATTCATTATTTTTATCGGTTCCTACAAAATAAATTGAAGGTTTAATATGTTTTAAAATGGCATTAATTGTATTTACAGCATTATCGAAAGGAAATTTGTTATAGCCGCCCTCTCCTTCAAAACAAAAAATTATTTTTTTATTTTTATCTTTTTTTACTGTTTCAACGGTATTTGATTTTATATGGCTTGTATTTGGCAGCATGGGAAGTTCAATATTATTTGTATTTATTATGCTTCTTATAATTGTCTGGTATCTTTCTGACATATGAATTCTATCGGAATCTTTGTTCATTTTTACAGTATGAGTTAAATATTTTAGTATTGGGAAAGGATTGTCGTATCCGCACCATCTTGTTGCAGGACCTGCAATAGTTTTTATTCTTAAAATATTTGCAGCGAGGGCTAAAAAAGGCGAACTGTCAAGAAATATGCATATATCAAAAGAAAGAAGTTTTAATTTTATGAAATTTTTAATAAACCAAATGGCTTCGTATATCCTTCTTGTCAACCATTTACTGTCTACAGAAAATAAATTATTGTTGTAAATAATATTATCTATCGCGGGATTGTTTTCAATATATGGTTTAAATCTTTTTTGTGCTATAACATAAACGATTAAATTTTCTGCATTCTTTTTTAGAAGATTTAACGCTGAAGTTGCGAGAATGAAATCTCCAAGATTTGCATTTAATATGACTAATATTTTTCTTTCTTTCATTGTTATTTTTTGGAATTATCCCTTGATGTCTTGCTCTGTCATATCAAGGCAACAATTATATTCTGTAAATGATTAAACGGCAATAGAGTGTCCCTAAAAATCACTAATTGTTATGTCATCAACATTTTAAGCAGGTTGATGGCTGGCAGATGGTACTAATGCTCAATAATATCTCAAGTGATAATTCTGTTATTTTTTAATTACTATGGTAAAACCATTTCCTATTTTATCGTCTTTATCTTGGAAATCGATTACGTTTAAATTTAAATATCTGCATAACTCCAAAACATCTTCTGTAATCCACACATTGTAATGTGTTCTTGTAAGGGGATCTTTACATTCATGTCTTTTAATAAGTTCATTAAGCGAGGTTCTTTGTCTTGGTTTGTCAAAAGTTCTTTCTTTATGAGGAATTATCATAAAAACATAGCCATTTGGTTTTATTACTCTAATCCATTCATTAAGAGTTTTTATTGGATCCCACATATGTTCCAAAACATGTGAAGTTAAAACGAAATCAAATATATTGTCTTTAAACGGAAGATTATCGCCTTCTGCGATAATATCTACCTTCACAATTTCTCCGTATTTATGTTGGATAGGGTTTACGTCGCAATCAATATTTATTGTATTTAGAAAAAAATCATTGTAAGAAGACCCGCCTATTTCAATACCTCTGAGTCCTTTTAAATATTTATTTGCCAGTGCGGAACTTCTACTGCAACCTTCAGGTAGAAATAAAATACTTTTTATGTTTTTTACTTTAATTAAATATTTTACCGTTTCTTTACAGAAACAGCTTAAACAACGTTTGATTTTTGTAAATAATCTGTTGAGTTTTTCTTTTTGTAAAACCATTTTCAGTTTCATAGGCAATAATATATAAAAAAATAATTTCTTAATTTGGGGTTCTTACTGCAAATATATATCGGAATATTTTTTATATCTTTAAATAATTTTATTAATAATGACATAACATGCCCTTTAAAATATTTTTCTCTGTTATATATGGGATGCATATAGAAAAGCTCAAATTGTTGCATTATATTGTTATTACGAATTTTTAATACTTCAGAAAGGCATATAAATAATATTCTACAAAATAAAAAATATATAACAAAATAAAAAACATACGCCAAAAAATCAATTTGTATTTTTTTATCTTTTAAAAATTATTTGTCAAGTTATACCGTTGTCTATAATTCCGCCGCCGAGAACTATGTCATCTTGATAAAAAACGACGCTCTGTCCAGAAGTTACGGACATCTGAGGTTCTTTAAAATCTATGCGTACGTTAGATAATATTTTACCATCGGCGCTTTTGATAGGAATTGCCGCTGCTTTTGCCGCATTGTGCTGCTGGCGGATTTTGGCAAAAACTGTTATAGGCTTTTGCAGTGTGGGAATGGATCCCCATGAAACTTTCCGTGCTATAAGCGTCGATGAATACAAATCTTTTTTTGCACCTACTATTATAATATTTTGTTTTGCCAGTATCTTTATGACATATAAAGGTTCTTTAGTTCCTCCGGAAAGCCCAAGTCCTTTTCTTTTACCTATAGTATAATTCCATATTCCATTGTGTTTGCCTAAAACTTTTCCATTTTTATCGACAATATCGCCCTGATTTGTTTTAAACTGCAATATATCATTGTAATCGCCGCAGTAAAAATCCTGACTATCAGGCTTTTCGGCTGCCGGCAGATTTATATCTTTTGCTATTTTTCTGACATCTTCTTTCATATAAGAGCTGAGCGGAAAAAGCGTTTGTGATAATATTTTTTGCGGCAGACGGTAAAGAAAATATGTCTGATCTTTATTTTTATCTTTTGGCTTTTTAAGCTGATACATTTTTAAATCTTTGTTAAAAATTATATCGGCGTAATGTCCCGTTGCGAATTTGTCAAAAGACATTCCAGCCCTTTTTGCGGCTGCAGGAAGAACGCCGAACTTGATATGTGCATTGCACCACACGCAAGGGTTAGGCGTACGGCCTTCTTTATATTCATTTTTAAAATTGTCAAGCACTATGCGTTTGTATTCATTACGGCAGTCTATTATTTCTACGGGTATTTTAAGAAAGTCGGCTATTTTTTTTACCGTTTCGATATCTTCTTCTTCTGGACCAAAGCACGCATCAGCGACTTTTATTTTTGGCGGCGGTACGGAATTATCCCATATTGACATCATCGCGCCGGTAATTTCATGTCCCTGCTTTTTTAATAAATAAGCAGCCACCGCAGAATCTACTCCGCCGCTTAATCCAACTAAAATTTTCATTTTGTTCCTTTCAGCAAAAGTTTATTAAAAAAAATGATTTATGCCATATATTTATGAAATCCTTCATGTTCGGAAATCGTTCTTCCTATGGACCTAATTTTGTTTGTTATGCAAAATCTGCAATAAGCAGGAGATTCCGAGATGCATACTTTTCCGGGATATATTTCATAAAATTTTCTATAATCGCCTTCCGTTGCATTTGGCATCACAACATTTGCTCCGCTTTGCAAAGCTATTATGCGGCCGTTACAGTTTATGGTTTCCATCGCGGTAGTCGCTGGAATGTTTATATCCGGCATTAAAAGTCGCAAAATCGCCATTACTTTGAGCGATAATTTAAAATTATTTTTTTTATTTACTTCGATTTTTTGTTTTTCTTCTCTGTAATTTTCATATACTGGCGTGTATGGATTATAGATAAAAGGACCTATTCCTGCCATATCCACGGGTATAGATTTAAGATATAAAATATCTTTTGCAATGCTTTCAACTGTTTGGCCGGGAAGCCCGACTATAATTCCTGAACCCGTTTCATAGCCGAGAGATTTAATATTTTCAAGGCATTTCATTCTGTTTTTCAAGCTCATTCCTGGATCATATTTTACATACAATTCTTCGTCGGTAGTTTCTATTCTCAAAAGGTATCTGTCGGCACCAGCTCTGCGAAACGCTTTATATTCTTCATAAGTTTTTTCGCCTATGCTTAAGGTAAGTGCAATACCAAGCTTTTTTATCGCGGAAATAATTTTGACCATTTTTTCAGCGGTGTAATATGGGTCTTCTCCCGACTGTAATACTACGGTTTTATATCCATAGCCTTTCGCTTTTTGTGCAAGTTTTATTATATCGGATGGTTCTATGCGGTATCTGTTCAAACGAGCATTATCCCTTCGAAGCCCGCAATAGACGCAGTTTTCTTTACAATAATTTGAAAATTCTATTAAAGCGCGCAGATGTACTTCTCCACCGAGGTATTTTTCACGTATCCTATCTGCAGTCTCAAAAAGCAAAGAAGCGTCTGCAGCATTTAGCAGTTTTACTATTTCTTTTTCATTTAGCGCATGACTTTCTTCGGCTCTGTTTATAATTTTTATGCATTCTTCTTTCATAATTTAAATATTTTATCATATTTATGGATAACTAAAGAGGTTTATTTTTTTGTCATTAGGGTTGCAGTCGAAATATAAAAATTGTATTATACGAGAGTTATTTTATTTAAATAAAGGTTTAATTAATGCTGTTGACAAAAACATCACGAGAGGCTATTAAGATACAGTATGAAAATTAATTTCAAGATAATTTTACAAATATTTTTCTTATTTTTTACAATCACTGAAACTTACGCAGGAGATATCGTAAACAATAAATACAGAGAACAATTTCTTTCTGAAGGCGCAAAAAAGGCCTATTACAAAATCCAAGCCAATGTTACGAAATTCTTTGACAGACAGACCTCAAGCCTAAATGGTCTTGTGGAAAGTTTCAGAGGAACCTCTATTTATAGTTATGACATTTTTACAAATGTTTTTGCTTATGGAAAAAAAGGCACTTTAGATGCACAGGCTTTTACATACGACGGCGCAATTGCCGCATTGGCTTATCTTGTTTGTGACCAGCCTCAAAAAGCCGCCAATATTCTCAAAGTCTATCAGACTGAATTTTATTGTGTTAAAAATGAAAGATACGGGCTTTTCAATAGTTATAGGATGGACAAAGAAAGCACAAAATGGGGACTTCCCATTGGGATAGACGGAGACAGAATGCATGTGGGACCAACTGTATGGGTAGCTATTGCTGCCATACAGTATACGGCTGTTACTGGAAAACCTGATTTTCTTCCTTTCATAATCGATATCTGCAAATGGACGGAGCATGTTGAACATTATAGGCTCAAAAGCGGCCACCGCGGCGCCGTTTCCATGGGATACGGCTGGGGACCGAATTGGGCAAAAGTTTATTCTACGGAAAATGTAGTCGATCATTACGCTCTTTTAAAAATGATAAAAGAATTATATGAATTAAAAAATGACGATATAAGAGAAATTTTTTACAAAAAGAAATATTTTCTGCAAAATATAAATAGAGAAATTTTTGCTATCGAAAGATGGCTTATGGAAGTAGTTTATGATGGCAGCAAGAAAAAAACTTTCAACATGGGAGCAAATGAAGATGGCGTTGATACTACAGATGCTTTGGATACAGTTTCATGGTCGATTCCTGCCATTACCCCTCAGCGACTTTTTGAAATGGGTGTAAATCCATACCATTTGATGCAGTTTGCCGATAAGGAATATCTTGTGGAAGACGTTCTTATGCCGGATGGTGTGAAAATAAAAGGTTATGATTTTACGAATTACGCCGGTAGAAAGAAAGATTATAAGATGGTGTGGTTTGAAGGAACTGGTTTTCATATAGTGGCAATGCAGGTTATGTCAAAATTTTCAAGACAGCACAGAGATATTAAAAAAGCTGAATATTTTAGACAAAAAGCGATGTATTTTCTGAATGAAATGACAAAAGCGTCGGTTGTCTGTACACTTATAGACGGCTCCCTGCCTTATACTTCTAAGAGGCCTAAAGAAAAAGAAATTTTAACCACTTTTCATTGGGAATGGGAAATTCCAAGAGGAAAAAAAGGGCAATGGGTTCCATCTGTTTCTTCAACCGGCTGGTATATTATTGCCCTTTCAGCCTTTGACCCACTGAGTTTTGATAAAGAAAATGTGGATTATAAACTATTTAAAAAATAAATATTTTGTATTTACTTAATGCTTGCTGTGATGTCATGTGATGTCATTAGTTTTTATAAATAAAATTTCCCAGTTCATTTCCCGAATTTACTTTTATTTCACAATTAAATGATTGACATTTAATGCAGTTTTTAGTTTATTATATAAGCAAGATATTGTCGTTAGAGTAAATATTGACAAAAATAATACTATATGTATATGTATAATTACAAAATAGTTATATTTAAAGCAAATTTTTTTATACTATGGAATTCAATGTAAAGGCTTTTGGATATGCATCCGCAGCGAATGCGAAAAAAGTTATTGATTTTAGAATAAGGGAAAACGGCAGTTTAAATTTAGTAAAAAATTAAAAAAGGAGGAATAAGTAAAAAAATTGTCATTGTTGTATTTTATAGGTTGGTTCTGTTAAATGGCTATATGCCATAACAAGGAGGAGTAAATGCGTAAATTATTTAGTTTTTTAGCAGCGGCAGCAGTAGTATCAACATTAGCAGTGTCGGCTTTTGCAGCTTCAACGACGACCATATTTAGGGCTGAAATTTCATTTGCAAGCACTAATACGAATTTTGGTTTTACTCTTAAACAGATGGCAGGACTTGTCCCTGCTGTCGGAGATATTAGCACTACTACAGTCCATTGGGTAAATGCTTTTAAGGAGTTGAAGCCTGGAAATGGCGATGGAATAACTTATTCAGGGTCTGTTCCTCAGACATGGTTTTCAAACTCTAAAGTATATGCAGAAATTGATTTAGGCGACGGGCTTGCGCCTAATACTACCGTAATTTTTTACACCGACAATAAGAGTGGTACTGAGTCTGCGACGGGTTATAAGTATGTATCAGGCACTTCATCTAATACAGCATCTCCTCTTATTGCAATGAAATCCACCAGTGCTGTTAGCGCCCCCGGTCTTGAATTAGCATATAAAATTCTTCATTCATCAATGGCATCAGTTGCGATGAGCACTGCAGCGGCCGACACAAAGGCATATAGTGCTATCACATCTATTGATGAGTTGAAACTTTTAGATGCTTATGGAACTTATTGGGTGCAAGATACCTCTAAACCAGGTTATAGTAAAGCTGCAAAAGAATTAGAAATAGCCAATGATAAGGGTATAAGAGTTGGCGAAGAAAACGGTGTTCTTCATAATGTAGATGTAGGTAATGCATTTCCAGGAGCAAAAATTTACATGTTTTTTTCACTTTCAGCTTTCAATGCACAAACGGCTCACAGATATGGTACTGAAACTTTAACAGTTGAAACTATTACTGAATAATTAGTTCATTTTAGCCCCTGTGCTTATATTGCTTTAAACATTGATATAGGCGCAGGGGTGTTTTAAAGGTTAGATAAGGCTTTGCTAAAAAAAATAGCAGTTTTTTTATTTATTTTATCAGTATTTCATGTGACTTCTATGGCATCTTTATCGGTTTCTCCATCGAGGGTTGACATTCGCGCAGGAATAAACGAATCTATTAAAGCTTCGTTTATGGTTACAAACAATTATGAAGGAAATGTTAATATTGAAGTTTTAACGAATGACTGGAACAGTTATAAAGGAAATAATATAAATGTAAATTCATGGCTTAATATAGAGACAAAAAAATTTGTCTTGGCTAAAGGTGAAAGTAAAGAGGTCTTCTATACGATTATCACAAACCAAGACATGCAGGGGTCTGTTTCAGGGCAAGTTACTTTTTCACTGAAACCACCAGGAAATGATGGGATTACCATAAAAATGAGTTTTCCTATTTATATTATTATTAAAGGGACCGAACAAGTTGATTTTAATGTTGAAAAAATAATAAATGTGGCTAAAAAAAATAATGGCATTACTGCATCTTTTTCTATGCAAAATAATGGAAACGTGCATGTGCGTCCTCAAGGAAAATTTAATATTTATAATAAAAAAGATAAACTTGTTGCAAGCTCAGTTATACCTGAAAGAGTTCCCGTGTATGCAAATACATCAAGATCCGGCTTTTATGCAGAGATTCCTGATATTACAAATTTGAAAGCTGGGAAATATATTGCAGAGATATTGGTTGAGACTCAAGGGCAGTCATCTTCTAAAAAAATTGAGTTTAGAATAAAAAAAGACAGAACAATTGTACAGTAAAGCTAGTGATATAAATAATTGTTCTTTGTTAATGCAGAGAGTTTGCCGTCAATATATCATGGTATTCGTTTGCTGTTTTTAGAAATGGCCGGGCTGCTTCGCAGCAGTACAGAGAATTGTATAGATTATGCTCTTTGCCGCACAGTAGAAATTGTTGCATGGATAAATAAGTCGTCAGCAGTCAAACCTGAGGACTGCTCAGGATACAGAATAAGTCATCTTTTTCTTCCGGCGGGACAGATTTCGACGGCGATTATTAACTATTATGGATTTTTTTATTATTATATTATGAAGGCAACAATGGCTATTTGCGGCATTTTAGATACTTAGGATAGAAAAATAAAGTTGTACAGTGCGGCGGATTTCAGCAATACTTTACAGAGACACATAGAAAACAAGTTCTATTATTATAGGATTATTTAATGAATAAAAAAATGTCCTTTATTATTTTAATATTATTTTTTATTTTTTGTTCTCTTGCTTTTTCTCAACAGACAATGCTTTTCAGAGCTGAAGTATCTTTTGAAGAGATAGCTCATAATACTCCTGTCGTTATAACCATTTTTCATTCAGATATAGATAGAGTTTCTGTAAATATGCGTACGCTCGTTGCTACTGGTACGGTTGTTTTGGCACAGGATTCCGTTGGACTTTCAAATAATCAAGGAGACGGCATCATCATACAGTATTATACGGATGACAACAGTATTGTTAAGGCTTCAAGTGTTACTTATAAAAAAACAGATGAACATTTATATAGTTTTGTGACGTCTCCGATAGTTATAGATACTAATTCGGAATATATCTATTATAGGATTTCTGCAAAAGCTAGTGACGGAACAATGGGCAGCTACCCATCGAGCAATTCATATATAGAAGCTAATGTTAAACAGATAGAAACGCAGGCTATAGGCACTTCTGGTGGCATTTTAACACTTCAAAGCGGAGATCAGACAAGAGGAAATACCGTGCAGTATTTTTTGCAGGGCGCTCTTCTTTCTACCACAAATTACAGAATAAAAGAATTATATACAAGCGAAACGCTTCCCTTCATAGGAGGGCTGCGTCCTATAATAGCTTATGAATTTACGCCAGCTGACATTATTGTCAACAGTCAGGCTCTCATGCCTTCTATAACTTTATATTATGGTGATTTGGTGTCGGATTATAACAATATCGAAGTCAGATGGCTTAATGGTACAAGATGGGAAAATGTTAGTTTTACAAATAATTTTGAAATGCGTACTGTTACGGTAAATCTTGCTTTGACAAATACAAAGCTTGGATATTACGCTGTATTTGATAAAGTCGCTTTGTCTGACAGTGATTATCGTCCAGTGTACAAAGTTTTTCGTCTTGGTGAGGAGCTTGAATTCAGGAATTTGGGTACAGGTGATACGGTTACAATATTTGATATTAACGGTCGTGAGATAGCAAGGCTTACGTCGAAGCCGTTTAAGTGGAATGGGAGAAAGAGCAGTGG
>JAITIP010000044.1 GCA_031279415.1 Candidatus Endomicrobium procryptotermitis
GCAATTTGTTTATAATAATTTTAGGACGTATAGGTCTTTGGTTGTAAATAACCACTTATTTTCACCTGTTGAATTCTTTAATCTAAAAAAAGACATATCTCCTTGACCTTAACGTTTCACGCATTTTATCAAGTAAAATGACAACTGTTGATGTTTGCAGCATATTAGACTTTTAGGCAAACAGGAAAAGATATTAACGGCAGCGACGCGTATTTAATAAACAGTTTTGATTTTTATATATAAATCCGTTTTTGCCATCTTTACCTAAACTTATCATGCCGTTAGACTAGCACTAAAGAGAATCTAACTCAAAACGTTTTAAAAAGAATATACGACAAACAGCAACAGACTTTAATGTAACGCTCCGACAATAAAAATACCGCAAAAATATGAAAAAAATTAATAAAAATTGTTATAATAGACTAATGGCAAAATAATAAATGCCGAAATTTTTAAGCGTTTGTTAAATAGAAGTCGTATATTATTTTATGCAGGAAATGCGCAATGGATATTTTAAGTTTTATTCAAAATTGTTTAAGCGGCGGGCTTTTTAAAAAGAGCATAATTGTCATTTTAATTTGCAGCGTATTGCTGTCATGCGATTTATATGCGCAGCAAGACAGCGGAGAACGCATTGATATGTCTTTTAATGCCGGCGACGTCGGTTTTGGCATGCTTATAAAAAATAACGAACATACGAGCTTTGTTTCTATCAATCTGCTTAACTTTTATATAGAAGATCCCAAAACGGATTTAGGGTTGAAATTAAGCCCGTTTTATTATATTGAAAGTATAAAAAAGGGTTATTTTTTTAGAAAAATCAGCCTATTAAACGCCGACATTTATTGGAACTCGTTTATAAAAGCAAAAAAGACCGCGATGGTAGTTCCTTTTGTATCTGTCAGCTATTTTACTTACGATAAGCAAGGTATGCTTGATATGTCGGACATAAGTTTCAGTACGGGCTGGAGATTTGTTTATATAGGCAGAGGAAATTCAAGGTTTCGCTATGATACTTATGCACAAGCAGGATACCGTTATTTTGACAACGAACATTATTATTTTTTTACCCTAAACCTAGACTTTACAATATTTGCAGTTTTACTTTTATTAATGTCGCATTAATAATATCCTGTCTGACAAAGCCGCTGGGACATTATAACGAAAAATTATAACAAAATCTCAGCTCCCGCAACAATTTATGTTTGCGGGAGCTGTAAATCATACGGTCTTTTAATTGATATTGAACGGAATTACTGAGCGTTCTTCGTAATTGTTCACTTTTGCATATACGTAAAAACTGCCGCTTAAATTTGCAGGAACGGTAATTGTGGCAGGCTCTCCGCTTAAAGTGCTTTCGGTAATCCTTACTCCTAATTGACTAACTCTCCAATATATAGGCGTATTGCTTGGCACGCCTGTTACCGTAACGGTTATATTTTTATTCCCTGGAGAAGTTATAGAGTTTCCTCCGCTATAAGTCCATTCCATAGAAATTCCGCTAACTGTCACGCCTATTGTTTTCTTAATCCCGTTGCAATCGGCGCTTAAATAAAACGCATTCCCCGAAATTGAACCTCTCGTCGTAAAAACCGTTACGCTTGACGTATTGCTTGAAAAAGAACCTGCATCGCTGGACCAAGACGTCGTATAGCTTGAAACGGGGTTTCCGTTAGCGTCTTTCAGTACGGCTTTCAAATTAACAATTTGACCGGATTGAAGCGACAAACTGTTCACTTCAACATTATCGGCTAAAATAATCGTTTGAGCCGTCTTCTTATCTTCTTCTTTTGAGCAAGACATCACAATTAACGCTGCGGACAAAACAGTCAGCATCAATAAAATCTTTTTCATCATGCGCATCTCCTTTTTTTAGTTATAATTCTGCGTATTAACACAGAATCGGATTTTTTTATTATCATCAAAAACAAAAAAATACCTGTTCCAAAAATGGAACAAGCATTTTTTTAAAAGCATTGCTATTAATAACAAATAACAAATTTTTTATATATACTGTTATTGGGGCTGGGCTGGTGGTTTTCACAAATATTTCCATAAATCTCTCTTTTGTTTATTTTTCATTCGACGGATAATTTTATATTATTTTTTCTTTCAAAAATCAAACTCTGTAGTCGTTCACAACATATCAGACTCTTGAAACATTTTGCCGCAGTTTTCAAAAACCTGATTGTGAAACGAAAAGGCGTTTGATAATTTAAGTCTTTTGCAACAGTTTCAATATCTGTCAAATCGCGCTGATATGTGTCAAAAGTTGTGTTAAAGCATTATATGAAAGCATTGCTTTTATTACTTGGCGGGCAGTCCTGCTGTTTTAAAATGCTCATTAAAACATTTATAAAATTCAAACTCATTATCCGTCTGAAATGACGCGTATTACTCTTGAAATTTAATGAAAAAGTCTTTGTCATTTGCACTGTCTGAGGCATTGTGCGCCTTGTCTGAAACTTCGTATCGTCTCTGCGCCCTGCGGCTGCGTGCAGAATAAACTGCCATCGCGCGGCAATGGGCTAGAAAAAAATTGCGTCTTTACTTTTTACCTATTATTATCATTTATCTTTGCGTTCCAAAGCTGTCTGTACATGAAATACGTTTCTCTCAGCTGTCTTTTGAAGGTGCTGTCTTCGCCATTTTCGCCGATGCCGACGATTCCAAACCACTCTTCATATCCGCCGCCATCAAGAAAACCGCCGCCATATTGTTTTGTCGTGTCATGCACATTTGGGTCAAGATTTTGTGCTTTCCACCATTCATCGCACCATTCGAAAATTACCCCGCCAAGAGAATTTCCGGAACCACCTTCAACGCCGGCCATGTTGTCTTCTATATTTTCCCAGCAGCCTTTATGATAAGACGATTGCCCTGCTTCAATCCTGCCGGTGCTCCATCCACTTGCATACGCGGGACAGCCGTATTCCGTAATTAAAACCGCTTTATTGTAAAAACGTTTTACGTCTTTCCATATAGAGCCAAACCCCTGTTCTCCTCTGTAAGAATTTGTGCCGTATATGTCAGCATCGGGAACATTTTCGACGCAATAATTCAACAAATATAAATCGCCATTGCAAATTGCTACTGGACGCTGATGCGGATCCAGAGATTTTATCAGCTTGGCACATTCATTGACAAATTTATAATATGTGTCCGGCTGATACTGCACTTTGCTGCTTGTCGTGATGTCTCCTATATCGCTGTAATTGTTTTCGTTTCCCAGCACCCACATAAGAATATACGGTTCGTCTTTGTATTGTTCCACCATCTTTTTAATGTTGTTAAGCATATTTTTGCGTTGTTTAGGATCGGCATAATTTGTGCCCTCTTTCCATGATGCTCCAGAATCCACGGCATACATTCCTACAAAATCACCCATTAGGTACATAAAACCATACTTCTCATATCCCTCTTTAAGAAGCTGTTTATTTATATCTCGATGATGATATATTCTTAAAGAGTTCACACCCATTTCTTTCATCAAGGCAAAATCTCCTACAGATTTTTCATTTTTATCGCGTTTTTCATTCCTGTTTGCATCCACCCATGCGTCGTAAGGACCGTCGATTTTTCCATTCTTGTCATAATCGTCATATGACCAATCTTTGTTGTTATTAAACCCTGCAACACCGGGATAAAGCCCGATTTTATTTGGGGCATAAGAAATTGCCTTGACGACATAAGGTTTATCATCAACCATAAGACGAAAATTATCATTATTATACTGAATAAGTTTTACTCTTCCGCTTCCGACAATTTTTTTAATACCTGTCTTTTCCGGATATCCAAATTTTCTTTCGAAATCTTTTGCATGCGCAGGCTCGAGTTTTCCGGGATTTATGTAAAAAATATCATTTTTTACATCATTATCAAAAGTATTGTCTATGGTAATGTCAGCGCCAATAAGTTTAACTCCTATTTCAGGATACTTTTTTGTAAGATAATTTATTCTGTCTATGCATACCGTCGCTATGTACCACGGAGTGCCATATTCCGTATACCCTATGGATTTAGGAAAAAATACAAGACATGCATAATAAGCTTTAACGGCATGCTTATAATGTCCCGCTCTGTCTAAAGCTGCAGCTGTAAAATAAAGTTTTACGCCAGGTTCCTCTCTTTCTATAGCCCACTTATAAAAATTTGCCTGATAGTCGTCGGTATTGACAAAATTCCATTTGTTTCCTTCAAGTTTATTTTGATATGAAAACTTTTTATATTCAGGAGAATTATAAACGCTTTGTGTATTTGGATAAATTCCTTCTCCCGAAGCGGCTCTTAAACCGTCAAAATTATTCGGGACATATTTATATTTATCTGTGCCTAAATTCTTAAATTCTCCGTATTTTTCATAATCTATCCATTCTTCAGTTCCGCTATCGTATATTTTGAAAAGCTTAGGATGTTTATATTTCATTTTCTTATTGTATTTTTCAGCGGCTTTAAGCGAATTTAAAAGATATTTATCAGAAGAATCTTTTGCAAATGAGAGTATTGAGATACAGCAGACAATAGCCATAGCAAAAAATAATTTTAAAAATTTCATCATAATCTCCATTGTTGACAATTTAAGATACTCTCTCTCTATTTTGGACTTTCCTTTACGGAAATCTTTTCATATTCTTTCCACAACTTTCTGTACATAAAATATGATTTTCTAAGCTGTCTTTTAAATGTGCTGTTTGCCCCGTTTCCCAAATCACATATTCCAAACCATTCTTCATATGCACGCCCGTCTAAAAACGGGCCTGCCCATTGTGAATCGACATCGTGATACCAAGGGTCGGTCGACGCCCCACCTTTCCACCATTCGTCAACCCATTCGAAAATTACCCCGCCTAAAGCATTTCCCGCACCGTCTTTAATACCCGCTATATTATCTTCAATGCTGTTCCAGCATGCTCTGTGATAATCCGACTGTCCTTCTTCTATCCGCGCTTTTTCCCAACCTTTAGCATAAGCAGGACAGCCATATTCTGTTATCAAAACAGGTTTTCTGTAAACTCTGGCTATATCCTGCCATATTTGCCCAAAGCCAAAATTGCCTCTGTACACATTTGCTCCATAAATGTCGATATCAGGAGCATTCTTTGCGCAGTAATCAAGCATAAATACGTCTCCGTTACAAATAGCTACGGGACGCTTTTGAGGATCAAGCGATTTAATCAATTTTGCGCATTCGTTTACAAAAGCATAATATGCATCGGGCTGAGTAGGAGCAAGGCATGCCGAACCGACACTTTCACCCTGAACGCCAATAGAGCCGTAATTATTCTCATTTCCCAAAACCCACATAAGCACATACGGTTCGTCTTTGTACTCTTCAACCATATGTCTTACACTTTCAAGCATATTCTTTCTCTGCTCTTTGTCCGTATAATCCGTGCCGTCAAACCAGCCTGCTCCAGAATCTTTTCCATACATTCCTATAAGATTTCCCATAAGATACATAAAACCGTAAGATTCATAACCGTCTTTGAGGATATTTTTATTTAAATCGGCATAATGATAAATTCTTATTGTATTTATCCCCATCTCTCTCATAAGCGCAAAGTCGCCGACTGTCTTTTCATCTCCATCTCTCTTATTGTTTCGGTTTATGTCTACAACGGTATCATAAGGTCCATCTATTTTTTTGTTGTTATTGTAATCGTCAAACGACCAATCTCTGAGATTATCCAGTGTTCCGAAATCTGGAGATAAGCCTACCCTGCTCGGAGAATAAGAAATTGCACGTATGACATATGGTCTATCGTCAACGGTAAGCTGTAGATGATTATTATTATAGGTTATAAGTTTTACTTTGCCTTTTCCAGTAATATTTTTTATGTCATTCTTGGATAAATCTATTTTTACTCTCTTAAAATCTTCCGCTGTAGCTGCGGCAAGTTTCCCGGGATGTATAATAAAAATGTCATTACTTACATCATTGTCAAAAATGTTTTCGATAATAATGCTGTCATCTTCAATTTTTACGCCGATTTCGGGATATTCTCTAGTTAAGTATTTAATTTTTGCAGCGCATACAGGGGCGACATACCAAGGCGTTTTCCACTGAGTATATCCTACGGTTTTTGGGAAAAAAACCAAACAGGCATAATAGGCTTTTACGGCATATTTATAATTTCCCGAATTTTCTAATATGACTGCGGCATTATAAAGTTTCATGCCAGGATCTTCTCCATCAGCAGTAGCCCATCTATAAAAATTTCTCTGCATATTGTCATTATAAAGGTATTCCTCCGTTTTGCCTTTCAATTTTTTAGGGTTAGGGTTATAATCCGGAGATATCAAAACGCTTTTGATATTAGGATAAATGCCTTCTCCTGAAGCGGCAGCCAAACCTTCTAAATCTTTTACCACATACTCATAATCTTTTGTCCCCAAATTTTTAAATTCGCCATATTTTTCATAATCTATCCATTCTTCCGAACCTGTATCATAAATAGGAAAAGGTTTAATTTTTTCATAAGTCATAGATTGGTTATATTTATCTGCAGCGTCTAGAATGGCTAATAAAGTTCTTGAAGATGTCTGCGCCAAACAAAAAGATACAAAAAAAAATACAGACAATAAAGCAAATGTAATTCTTTTCATTGTTCCCTCAATATATTACGGTTTTTTATCAGACGGATTTATGATAATTTTTAGAAAAATATTTTTATCGACTTTGCTTCAACCTTTCTAACTCTTACAGCATCGCAGCCAGAAAGGGTTTTGCTTTTAACAATCTGTTTTTTCCCGTCTTTCCACACTATTTCCATTTTTTTTATTTCGGCAGTTTCACAATAAGTATTTTTTCTTGATGGGTTAACATAAGTAACAGTGATTTTTGAGAATAATTTAAATGAAAATATTCCGTTTTTATCAAAAAAATCAGAACTCAAAACGGGTTTTAATTCAAATTTAAGTTTCCCTTCGTTATATGTAAACGGTTTTTCCCCCACTGTCATTCTAAGCCACATATCTATAAACTCTGCCGCAGACCCCGACAGACGCGCGACAAAACCTCTTCCATGATTTTTTGCGTCAGGGAAAGCCGAAGAACATATAAAAGACGAATTCTCTAAAATGCTTCTCCCATAGACTTTCGGATTTGTAAAACAAACCATGCCCGTCTTTATTTCTTTATAGAATTCGTCGTAAAGTCCCGCTCTTAAAATTTCAAGCAGATACTTATAAGACATATGCATAAATACCGACTCATTTTCAAGCCAGCCCGGCAGAAAAACTCTTGTTCTTCCTATTTCCAAACTCTCGTTTTTAAGGCAAGAGCTTACTTTAAACATTCCGAGTTTTTTATCATATAAAGAACTCGCCTTTGCTTTTTTAATATGTTCAAAGACAATGTTTTTATCCTTTTCAGATTTCAAATAATGAACTTCGCCCTCTAAAAACAAAGGCAGTGGAATACATTTAAATTTTAGAACTTTTACACATGGAAGTCCTTTTGCATTTTTTGAGTTTAGAGGCTGATATTTTACAGCCTCATACCTAAAATACGTATAATACAACCCGCTTTGAGGGTCTATAGCTTTGCTTAATCCTTTGTTGATTTTTTTAATTCCTGCGTCTAAAAATGCAATGATTTCTTTTGCGTTAAAAGTTTTTTCCTCGCCTTTTACGCCCATAAAAATTTTGCTTCTGTATGATTCTTTGAGGCTTGCCGCTTTGTCCCAAAAATCAAAAGCTGAAAGTTTTAAAGAAAAAAGTCGTTGAAGCCCGTTTAAAAATTCCGCCGTTTCTTGAGGGATAGAAACAGTTTCCAAAGGATTTTTTAACAAAATTTCTTTAAAATATTGCATAAATCTTTTAAGCTCAAAAGTTTCACACGTTGAAGAGCCAAATATTCCCGGCAAACCGTTTAAAGAATCATACCAGCCGGGCTTGTCGCTTTCCATTTCTATTCCTATGCCATCAGGGTCCAGAGTGGCGAGTTTAACAGTTATCATAGCAAGAAACTTTGAAGCGAGCGTATTCTTGTAAATTATCCCTTTGCCATTTTTTGTTCTCAACGCATTAGGGTTGACTTTACGGGATTTTATGAGTTCAGTTTTTTCTTCACTTTTCACGACAGCGCCATATCTGCGGATTTTGCCGTCGGTTAAAACGCATTTCTTATCGCGCTCGGCCACATAGTGATTGCAGTCGTAATACGTATAAGTCTTATCTTTAAAAAGGATCTTATTTTCATTTTCGGGGTATATGGCAAGATAACTTTCAAGCAAATCTAAGTTGTAAGTCCAATGGTCAACCCAAAAACCTTCGCCGTGCTCTGCGTCGTTGACGCATTGCGCGTTTACAACAACTTTTGCGATAAAATTTTCATCTTTAATTTTCAATTTTATTTTCTCGCTGGATAAAAACATCGCAAGCTGTCCGGGCTCAAAACTTTTTTTGAAAAAATCCACAAGTTTTTTCTTATCTGCTGCATCTGCAATTTGAGCTTCTATATCTTTGTAATAAGGCTTTTTCTCGTCTATAATATAATATACTCCTTTGACTACTAAGGGATTGTTTCCGTCAATTTGAATTAAATTATAAAAAATCTTTACCGCGCTTTCTTCTATCTGTGGATTAAAAAAAATGTCTTTTCTGCGGTTTTGGTTTACATCTCTGAAATTGCCGTTTCCTTGAGAATAATAATTTGGCGAAACTTGAAACTCATTGTAATCCCTTTCCAAATCGCCGTGTTTGCGGGAATAGACGTAATACGAGGTTTTTTTATCGCCGTCTTTAAAAATTATAGGATATCCGCCGCGCATAACGTTGTCCAAATAAGTCTGTCTTGCGTAATTGTCAAAATTATTTAAGCCTGATTTTGCAGCAATATTGTCGGTAATAGAATTTATAAGTTTTTTATTGTCTGCAATTTTTTTTTCAAAATAGGCACTATGCGCTTTTTTATAAAAAGCGTTTAACGACGGGACGCTGTCAATATGTCCTGCCATAGAGTAAAGCGTAAAAGATTTTTTGGGAACAAGTTTTTCTTTGGCATAAGAAAAAGCACAAGGGTATTTGTTGTCGGCAAACTGCGTTTTAGGATATGTGAATTTTTTATCATAAGCAAAAAAGTTTTGCGGATATTCAAAACTTAAATCGGTTCCAAAAATTATTTCAGGGTCAATGATAATATCTGTTTTTTTATCGTTTGACAAACGTGCGAAATAAAAGTTTCCTTCATGTATTTCAACAACTTCCGCGCTGTCAGCCGTATCCACTCTTAAACGATAAAACGGCAAGGCGTTTTGAGCAAAGTTGTCAACGGTAGTCCACGCTTGAATTGTCGCACTCATAAATTTTTGCGCCCAGCTATTTATAAAGTAAGGCATAATTTTTGGCATTCCATCTATAATTTCAATATCTAGGTTCGACTTTGAAATGTTTTCAACCGTTACGGCTCTAAGCAGCCCGGCGATGGGCTCATTTGAAAGCGTTGAATATCGGACTGTTATTTTTATTCCTAGTATTTCATTAATTTCTTCAACGGACATATCCGCCGAAGTTATATACATAGCCTGTTTAACGCTATAACAGGGATTTACTTTAAACGCTTCGTAATTTGTAGTTTTCCCGCTTTTAGTTATTTTGAGAAAAGTTCTAAAGCCAAGCGTTGAAATAAGTCCGTAGGCTTTATTTGCTGGCTCAAATTCCATTATCGCATAATTTTTATTTTTAATTCCAAAAGTCGAGACTCCCTGCGACCTGTTTACATAATAGGCCCAAATAGGAATGCCTTTAATACCCGCTATTCCCGGAAAAAAACTTGCAAAAGACGGAGCGCAGTTATAATTTTCAATTACAAAAGTTCCATCGTCTTTTAAATAATAATTCGGATTTTGATTAAACATTTTTTAGTCCTCTTTTTATTCCTCACACCGGTTAAAACCGTAAATTTATTTGATTGCGATTAGCATAGGCAACAAAGACTATATTTTACAGTAAAACAATTTTATGACGGCTTGATATTAAATTTTTCAATTCTTTTCATTTCTTCATTAGATAAACTTTCTAAATAACTTGAAAAACTGAACGTATCGGAGTTTTTCAAAAATTCAAAATATTTGCTTTTGTCTTCCACTGGAATAATAGACGGAGCGATATTATTTTTTAATAATTCGTAATTTATAAGCAGTCTTCCAGTTCTGCCGTTTCCATCTGTAAACGGGTGGATTTTTTCAAATTCTATATGGTTAAACGCGGCTTTTTGAAAAACAGAATCGTATTTTGCATTGTTGTAATTGTCTATAAAATAGAGTATTTTATTATAGACTAACTCTTTTTTTGGCGGAATATGCTCCGCGCCGCGTATAAAAACGTCAGAATTTCTAAAACCATCTGTCTCGTTAATATTTTTGTTGATTAGTTTTGCAATAGATACTATAAAACGTTCGTCAAGCGGCCGTTTTAAATTGTCAATCACAAAATTTAAAGCGGATTTATAATTTATGGCCTCGTATATTTCTCTCGGTTTTGCCGAAATTTTAAAAGAATCGTCTTTAAATACGATAGCGTAAGTATCGGCATAAGAAAGAGTAGACCCCTCTATTGCATTGGAATTATACGCATTTCTTGCGACATAGTCTTCAAAATAATTTTTATTTGTTTTTAAGAAATTTGATAAAAATATTTGCTTCATTTTAAAGTCCTGTTTAACCAGATATCTAAATTTGCCCGCATATTTTGCAGATAAACATTAAACGATTGCATTCTTATAAGTATATAATGTTTTAAATTATAGCAAAAAACATACTTTAAAAAAAATAAACGCACATAAGATTTGCATTACAACAATCCCTCTAACGTTAATTGTGCGTTTTTCCTTAAAGTCCAGCCGTTTTTGCCAGAACGGTAAGCTATATCTTCTAAAACACTTAATATTGTTTGCTTTTTAGGCGTCGTC
>JAITIP010000045.1 GCA_031279415.1 Candidatus Endomicrobium procryptotermitis
ACAAAATTTATAAGTACGCTGCCATTATAGCAGCGTCAGCTGCTATAGTTTTAGCGTTGAAATGAAGAGGTATTAAAAGGATAAAAGAAAATCTTTAATGTGGGAGGTGAAAAAATGAAAATATTGATTAAGCGGTTTGCGTTTAAAGAGAATTACACTATTGGTAAACTGTATGCAGATAACGAGTATATTTGCGATACTTTAGAAGACACCGTGCGGCTTGACGGCGGCCCTAAAATTTATGGTGTAACGGCAATACCTGATGGGAAATATTTAAGCAATTTAACGTGGTCAGCAAGATTTAAAAGCTATTTGCCTATAATAGAAAATGTGCCAAATTTTGAGGGAATACGAATTCATGTAGGAAACACATCATTAGATACTGAGGGCTGTATTTTGGTCGGGAAAAATGAAGCGGCTGGGAAAGTCCTTGAGAGTAAACAAACCCTTGAAAAAATTGTCGCACTATATAAAGAGGCAATAAATAGAAATGAAATTATTGTGGTGAATATAATGGAGATAAGGAGATAATTGTCAATCTCAACATACTTTTAAACTGGTCGAATTAGACCAGTTTAAAATCCTATTGATTAAATTCTAAATAACTGATATAGTTTTATTAGAAAAAGAATATCTGAGCAGCGAGATATAATTTAATATGGGCTAAAAAGCAAATCCTTTTGAAAACTGATTAAGTTTTAATTAGCGGTTTGTTTTTTGTTTTCATATTTTCAGAGGGAAATTATTATGTATAACCCAATCTATACTGCAAATAATTTTATTGAACGTTCTTTTGAAGATAATATTTATATATCGCCTATGAAACTTCAGAAGATGTTATATTTCTTTTATAGAGACTATCTTAAAAGAACGAATGAACCGCTTTTTGCAGAGAGATTTATGGCTTGGCCATACGGACCTGTACTTATAAGTATATATTATAATTTTAAGAAATATGGAAGTAGACCTATTGATAAATTTGTTGAGTTGGAAGGGAAACTTTTCAAAATTAAAGAAGAAATAGACACTAATTTTAAAGATATTATATGTGAGATTTGGAATAGGTGTAGAAATTTGGACGCTATTACTCTATCTAAAATAACACATAAAGAAAATGGCGCATGGATAAAAGCATATTTGCATAAAAAACCTTTTTTAGAAGATGAAGATATAAGGAATGATAATATTGAAATATCGACTTGCTGAGATCTAACAATATGATTGAAAAAAAACCAAATATCCCAGAGATAACTAAAGAAGAAGATATCCCACCAAAAGAAAACACATATATAACTTTAGACCCTGTCAAGCAAAGAGAACAAGACAGAGAGGACGCAAAGCAAAAGCACTCTGCCACTATGGACAAGGCAATTTCTTTAATGGGACTTGTTCTGCTGTGTATTTTTGTAATATTTGCCTTTATTATGTGCATAATTTCCAATAATGTATCCTTAACAGAGAAATTTATTAGTATGATTTCTTCAGCAGTACTTTTAATAATAGGTTATTTGTTCGGTTCAAAAGAAAAAAAATAAATTTTTTATAGAATTTTTTTACAAAAAAACACACTCTTAATCGGATGTGTTTTTTTATTTCTTGTAGGAAAAATCAACTTGTGAAATGAAGTTAAAAAGAGTTGTTAAAGTTTACGTGCCGAAAGTCGAACGGCGGCGTAAACCGAGAAGAAAAACTCGTAAAAAAACAGCCCTTACGATTATTACCGTAATCGTTAGGGCTTAATAAAGCGTAGTGATATACTAACAATGTAGATTGTATATCACTACGCTAAATAAAAATCAAGGGGAAATAAAATGAAAAATAGAAATTTAGAAAATAAACAAACTGAGGAAAAAATACTTGTATAACGATAAGAATTTTAAAATCAGAAAAAGAAGAAATAGTAAAAAAAGCAAAGCTTGATGGAAGAACCCTGTCTAATTACATAAGATGGGTTTGTTTAGGAAAATAAAAAATAGCCATAACGGCGGGACCTATCAGAGCGTCAGCACTGTCGTTCTAAATTGCCGCCCGCTAGAGCTGCTGCCTGCTAGGCTGCCGCCTTCTGGCACCGCCAGCCCTGCTAACACATAGCGGACGGTGCTAACGCACGGAAATTTAATGATACAGCCTTTTCCATAAAAAGAAGCCTTTTTTATTTGTCGACGATAAAGTCAACTTATAAAATATTTGTGAAGTATGAAAAAAGATATTGACAATAAAATATATTATGTTGTAATAAAGTTCTTTGAAAGTTGAAGTAAACGGCGCATGCAGGCCGTGAGGGAGGAGGATAAAAGATGAGCCTCAAACTGCTTATACAGGAGTAGAAAATACCGCTCTTGCAGGTAGCTTTTTCCCGAAAGATTTAGATTTTACTATTATGTGGCTTAAAAATATAAAAGTACAAGGTTATAAAGAAAGTACAAAATTTACTGGAGCAATATTGAGAGAAAGAGAATAAAACAAAAAACGGGGCGGGAAACCACCCCAAAAAAGGCACATATCCATATTCTCATCTTGCCAGAAGATAAGGAAAAAATAGAAAAATTAGCAAAAGAGGCTAAACGTACAACGTCGGATTATATACGTTTGGCTGCGTTAAAGGAAATAAAACATCTGTTAGGAGGTATAAAATGAAAAAAACAACTATAACAAAAGAAGATTTAGTATTAAGCGATTTTAATGAAGATTTTGCTAAAAATTTAAAAGAGAATTCTAAAAAACTATCTAATTTCATCAAATTCATTATCAAAGAATATGAAAGAGACGGCGATTTTGGGTCATTTCTTGAAGGTGTTAAAATAGTTGCCCGTGCCACAAAAGGTATGACAAAAATAAGCAAGGAGACTAACGTTAAAAGAGATACCTTATATAAGGCGTTTTCAAAGACAGGAAATCCTGAAGCAAAAACATATTTTGAAGTTTTAAAAAGCATAGGCATAAATGTCCGTTATGATTATGTTCCTGGGTAAACGGTATCGTAATTGCGCTTAAATTGCTTTAATTTATCTTAAATATTTCTAAAATAGGAAGAAAAAATGTATATAATTTTTAATTTTTATTGTCAGTTTTTTCTTGGCTTTTGTCGACGGATTTAGCTTTCTTTTTGCTGTCGTTCCAAAGTCCTTTTTTCCTTTTTATACTCTTTTTTTGGGCTTCTCTTAATTTTTTTTCATATTTGACATTTGGAGGTATAGTCATTACAGTACCGTATCCATCTTTTATAATTTCCTCGTTTAACATTCTTTTCTTTTTTGAATCTAAATACACATAGCCTAGCGTTCTGCCGTATTTATCTTTTTTTTGCACGTCGGTTTCAATATATACTTCTTTATTATTCTTTAGCAGTTTTTTTGTATGTTTTGTTGATTCCTTGCCTAGTTTGGTAATCGTGTCAATATCTTTTTTAGCGCGTTTTGCATCCTTTTTTGCTTTTTTATTTCTCTTACTTTCTGGCGTATCCACGCCAATAAGCCTGACGGTTTCTTTTTTACCACTGCGTTCAATTTTTATAGTGTCACCGTCAATAACCTTATTAATCTTAACTTTCTCAGCCGCAAAAGAAAACGTACACAAAAACATAATAATGGAAAATACTGATAAAAATTTCATTTGTTTATTATATAATTTTTTTTTATATTTATGATTGATTTTATTTTATAAAAAAAATCCTTGACAAAAAAAATAAATTATTATATAGTTTGAACAGAATCAAAAGTGTCCGATAAGATGTATTATGTTAAGTACAGGAATAAATAACAGAATTATTAACATTAAAGTTTATTATTATATAAATTGAAAATTATGCTTATAAATATGCATAATTTTTATTTACGTAATAAATTGCTTTAAATGTTATTATATGTTACTCAGATATTTTAAAATTATAACAGAGATTTTTGTTTAAGAAATAAGTTTTGGATATTTTTTAGATAGGTTTATTATACAAATACTTCTTTTTTCAGTGTTTTTTGGAAAGCTAGAAGTGATACTTTTTACTCCTTTTGTACAATGCAAAATTACATTAATATTGGATTGAACCAGATTATTTGAATGGATTTATGTAAAAAACTGCTTATATCAATGAATTTACAAATAAATACTTTTTGCACTTATCTGATTTTGTCTTCATTTTCCATAAATAAGCTTCCAAATAACATATTCTTATCAAATTCTTCCCTTAATTCATAGCTTTTTAATACAAACCTTATATTTTGTATTTGAATGTAAAAAAATATGACTTTTTGATGCAGATGACAGAACAATTTTTAATTTTTTATGTTTTGGATTATCATAAACAGTAAGGAAGGACATTGTTGAAAAAAAGAAATAAGTTCTAATTTTACAATCAATATAGATTATTAGAACTTTAACTTAATATAATTTAATTATTCTTCTAAGAAAATAATTTGTGCTATAATATACTATAGCTTTAATACGATAAAACTCTTTTAAATTCATAAAAAAATTTAATAATATGAGGACTTGCATATGAAAAAGTTTATTTTTTTGTTTATTGTAACTTTGTTTTTTTTAACTGCTTGCGATAAAGAAGACAGCAATAATTCTTATAAATTTAAAGGGACAGTTGAAATTAATCAGTATCCTTCCGGTTCGAATCTTAGTCTTGAGGAATTAGCAAAACCTCAATATGACTCTAAAATAAGATTCGAGGCTTTCATTAAAGATGCATCTGGAAAATTGGTTGAAAATGTATCGGTTTCATGGGGAACTAAGAATATTTTAAGTAATTGTATTAAATATTCCTCTCTTAATAAGATGGTTGTTGATGTCAAAGAGGCTGATTTTATGCCTGGTAATATAATACAAGTAACAGCTAGTTATGGCGGAGTGTTTTCTTCTTCAATAATGATAACTTTTAGAGAATAAAAATAATGGCAGAAGCTTAGAAGCTTGAAAAGTAATGCTATTATTGTATGCGCTAAGTTATCACGAAGGAATATAAGAGGTTATTTTTTCAAGTATAATCTTTGCTCTCTTTTCTTGGAAATCCAAGCATCTATCTTCACTCCACAAGTCTTCATTAGCGGGTATTAAATGTAATCTTAAAAAAGCTTTTTTGTCTTTTACGTTTTTTTCGCCTCTTTTATCTGCACCGTTTATCCATTTGGCAAATGGAGTGTCATTTTTGTTGCCGCGATTTGTCGAATAATCAATAAGTTGATAATTTTTTATATTATTGATTTTATCCCATTCAATACCTTTATCTGAAAGTATTTTTCTAGGCATAATATGATCGATGTCATTTACCCGTGCAGGCGGTTTACAATCATACATTAAAAAAAATAAAAAATCTTTGTCTAGTTTATGTAAATTTTCAGAAGAATAAAATATCGTAAAAGCATTTAATTTTTCATTATATACTTTGAACAATTCACCAGTAGGAAAATCTTTGTTTCTAAAATTTTTTATAATTTCTAAAATCTTTTTGACACCTGTTTTATATGGAACCCAGCCTGCTCCTCTGCTTCTAAATACGCCGTTGAGCAAAGAGTGATAAAGCCATTTTTTCATTAATGGAAAATCAGTATTGCCAGAATCATAATTATCAAAATAGCGCTCTATTTTTAAAACTTCAATATCTTTATGAAATAAATGATAAACGATAAAAAATAAAGGAATAAATGAGGAATTGTTATTTTGATAAAATTTTAATAATTCCGCTTTATCAAGGAAATTTTTAAGAGCTTTAATTGCGGCTTTTATTTTATCTGCATTTTTAATTGCAAAATTAGCATCGGAATATTCAAGCAAGGACATTTCTTTGGAATAGTTATCCTGTAATAAAAAAACTAGCTTGATAAGGTTTTCCTGAGAAAGCCCAATATCTTGGTAAGAATCCAGCATTTGGTTTAAGAAATTCTCCATTCGCCAATCAAAACCTTTTAAAATAGAAGCGACAAGTTCAAAAGAAGATAATTTTGTCCCACCATCGTTCAATCGCCTAAACATCTCTACGATTTTTTGTCGATTTTCTATCGCGCTTTCTTCTTCTGTCCTATCAGGCAAACACTTATTAATTACAACCTTTGAAATACCTAAAGTATTTGAATTCAAAACATTCTCATAAAATGCTAATACATTTTCTTCTATACAATCTTTATGAGACTCATCTGAGATAGAGTTTTCTTCAATTATCATTTTTACAATTTGCTTATACTTTCCCGTATTTTTAAGTTTTTGCAGCAAATCTTTTATAGAATACCATAAATGTTTTTGTATTGCCCTATCTTCTTTTGTCTGTTTAGGCAAACTACTCATATTATTTTCAAATTTGAATTCAAATTCTGAATTATAATCGCTAAATAAATCAAAATATAAAATTTTTCCATTAATACTGCCTTTAAGTCCAATATAGAAAGTTTGCAGTCGTTGTTGTCCGTCAATGATAAAAAGTTGTTGTTGTGTTAAAGTGCCTGCTTGTCTAGACGGTATGAAGCAGCCATCTTTTGTAAACGGTCTATAATTAAATAACGGCTGTGCCCCCTTTTCTTCTTCTATTGCCATTATTGCACCAAAACTATCACCTTTTAATAGCGTGTCAAAAAGCAGTTCCATTTTTTCTTCCGTCCAAACTAATGGACGCTGAATTACGGGCAAAACAAATTTTTCATCTTCAATCTCTGTAGCTGCGTCTGCAATTCTATAAGTTGTCCAAATTGCCATTTTATGCTCCTCTTTAAGCCGCTCATCAAGCTTATAAATAAATTTAAAAAAAATTATAGTCTTTTTAGTGAAAGCAACGACAACTGCAATGACAAATTAGCCTTTATTTTTTCTGCTACTGTATTTCTGACTTGCTACCTGCTAGTCCTTTAATACCCCAACTGCCCACAGGCAGCTGAAATATCAGCGCCTTTTGCTCGCCTTATATTTGTTGTCAGTCCATTGAGCTTTAAAATATTTTTGAACTTTGTAATGGTTTCTTGCTGTGGAGTTTGAAATTTAACAGCGTTTACCGGATTGTAAGGTATGAGGTTTATTTGCACGTCTGGATTTATTAAATTGCTATGCCTTAAAATTCGTGCAAGTTTGTGAGCATCTGCGGTTGAGTCATTTATATTATTGACTAGAATGTATTCAATTGTAAGTCTTGAATTCGTTTTTTTCAAATAATATTTCCCTGCTTTTAAAATATCTTCAATGGAAAAGCCTAAATTATCAGGTATTAAAATTTTCCTTTTCCTGTCATCAACACCATGCAATGACAAAGCAAGCCTTATACCGTAGTTGTCTTCGGCAAGTTTTTCAATAGCAGGAACAATTCCTACTGTTGAAAGTGTTATATGTCTTTTGCCTATAGCAAACTCATTTTTTGAAAGCAGTGATTTTAAAGCAAGGGATACATTGTTGAAATTCAGCATAGGTTCTCCCATTCCCATAAACAATACTCCACTGACTTTTTTCTTCGTATCATTTTCAATCTGCAGGACTTGTTCCAGTATTTCCCCCCTGCTCAAATTTCTTGCAAGCTTAACCTTTCCTGAAAAACAAAATTCGCACATGACAGGGCAGCCTATCTGCGAAGAAATGCAAACTGAATTTTTGTCTCCTGCAGGAAGAAAAACAGCAAAAAAATATTTATTGTCTTCGGTTTGAAAAGTATAACGTATGCTGCCGTCAATTAAAGATTTTTCTTTTTTTACAATTTTAAGTAAACGCAGAACAAACTTTTCATCAAGCTGACGTCTTAATTCTATAGAAAGATTTGTAAACTCATCGAAAGAAGCAGCTTTTTTTATGTAGATCCATTCGATAATCTGGTTTAGTCTGTAATCCTGTTTGATTATTGAGTTCGACGCCGTTTTAAATTGAGGTGTGGTTAAATCCAATATATATTTTTTCATTTTTATTTATTCTCGATTAGCTGTATTTCTTTTTCCGTCAGTCTATAGAGTTCATATACAATCTTATCTATTTGCTTAATAATATCGGCTTTTTGTCGTTAAACTTCTTTCAGTGCTTCAAAATCACTCTTATATTAAAATTTTTCATTCCACTGCGGGTTTAAATATATTTTTTTTGCTAAAACTTTTGCTCGTTCAATTTCTGTGTTTGTAAAATCACATTCAATTATTTCTCTATCCATACATTGTGTTAGGTTTTTTGCTGTTTCTTCGCATAAAATATTTTTTTGTTTATCACTAAGTTTGATATACAAAGATCCTTGTACAAGTATTTTATTTCCCCTCCTTCTTGAACATGAACCTAATATTTTTTTATCGTGATATATTAAATCATTTGCATATTTTGTCTGCACGCATATATCATTTGTAATATCATTTGCGCTATTTAATAAAATTGTATGAATATCTAAATTATTCAATGCTTTTTGTATCGCAAGATGTATTTGCTTAAAAGTATCGTTTTGACTATATACAAAATTCCATTCATTTGAAGAAGTTATGAAGCTATAAGAAATATCATTTTCATGATATACGGTAAGTCCGCCGGTAAATCTTCTTGTAAAATTTTTTTTCTTTAATTTCGCATGTTTTTGGAAATAGCCTATTGTAGTATAAGCCCCGTTCCAAGTATAAAACCTTAAAACAGGAACGGTCAAGTAATTATTAAATAAAGCTTCATCTAAAGCCATATTCATTACTGCACTGCGTGATTTATATTTTATCAAACGAAGCGTCTTTTCCTGTTTCTTTTTCATATTTCAGCATTTTTTCTTTTGTTTTTATTCCACCTTTTGCAGAATATCCACACATTTTTCCATTCGAACCGATTACTCTATGACATGGAATTATTGGAGCAAAAGGATTATTGCGCATTGCTGCGCCGACGGCTCTTGCAGCCTTGGGAGAACCAATTCTTTCTGCAAGCTCACCATATGTCATGGTTTGCCCTGCAGGAATTTCAAAGCAGTCCTTCCACACTTTTACATAAAAATCAGGATAGTTTTTAAACCTTTGTTCTATTTCTTTAGGTATTTTTTTATTTTTCAATTTTTTACCTCTTGATTATCAGGCTTTTCCACTGAGGTTTCATGAGGCTGTGATGCAATTTCCATAGCGGCTGACAAAAGACTTTGCTGTTCCAAATCATCAAGAATAAGAGAGGTTAATGATTTTGCAACTTCCTCTTCTTCAAACGCTATCCCGGAAACACCTATCTGTTTAAAATGAGCTTTACTGCTTAAAAATCTTGTCCGTACGAAAAGTCTTGTCTCCGGATTCAATCTTGAAGCAAGAGAGGCAGTTTCAGAAGTTATGTTTACCGAAGGAACAGTTATGATAAGATAATCTGCACAGTGTATGCCGGCTGCTTCCAGAATTCCTTTTTTTGAAGAATCACCATAAACCGCGTTTTGTCCTTCGGCACTTAAAGAATTTATAGTGTCTACATTCATATCTATAACGACATAATTTATGCTGTGCTCTTTCAATGCCTGAGCTACTCTTCTTCCCGTAGGGCCGTAACCAACTATTATAGCCATTTTTTCGGCAAGATATTCTTCTGTAGGCAGAAGATTTTTTGCAAGCTCTTGATTTTTGCTTAAACGCTCTCCTCTTTTGTTAGCTATGTAATTTAAAAATTTCCATAATTTTTCTTTTGACTTTAAAAAGCTTTCCACTTGTGGAATATTTTTAAATATGGAAGGGTTCATCGATATGGAAACTATCGCGCATATTACGATAGTGTTATATACTATATCTACAGCGAGTTCAAGCCTTTTGGCTTCCTGAGCGAGAATGAAAGAAAATTCTCCGATCTGCGATAATCCAGCCGCAACAGTTAAAGCCGTTCTGGGTGAATAGCCGAGAATTGTCACTACAATCACGGCTGTCAAAGGTTTTATTATCAATACTATGAGAAGTGCCGCTAGAATAATAAATGGATACTCTATTATAAATTTAGGGTCAAACAGCATGCCGACAGCAAGGAAAAACAATACTGCGAAAGCATCTCTTAAAGGAAGAAGATCAGCGCCAGCCTGATAGCTTACTTTGCTTTTTCCCACAACCATACCGCCGAGAAACGCTCCCAAGGCAAGTGAGACCTGAAAAATAACGGCGGCACCCACAGCTGTCGCAAAAGCCATGACCAAAACCGTCAGTGTAAACAATTCCTGTGAACGTGTTTTTGCAACTTTTGAAAGTATCCAAGGCACAAAACGTCCGCCCACACTCATAGTCAAAACCCACAGCACGACTATTCTCAATAATGCAACAACGATTTCTTTTATTATTTGTATGCTGCCAGTTGTAGAAGAAAATCCTCCTGCTGCCACTATACTTGAAAGGCTTGGAAGAATAACAAGGATAAGAACTGTAAAAATGTCTTCTACCACAAGCCATCCGACTGCAACATGACCATGCACAGTGCTTATCATATTATTGTCAGAGAGTACTCTTAAAAGCACGACCGTGCTTGCAACCGCAAGTCCGAAGCCCATTATAAGCGCAGATATTAAGTCCAGTCCGAAAAACATACCGATTGCCGTTCCACATATTGTTGCAGCTGTACTCTGTGCTATAGCACCGGGTATTGCGACATTTTTTACTGCCATCAAATCTTTCGTATTAAAATGCAATCCTACTCCGAACATAAGCAAAATTACTCCTGCTTCGGAGAGTTGAAACGCAAGACTGTAATCGGCCACAAAACCTGGCGTCACCGGGCCTATTAAAAAACCGGCGATAAGATATCCGACTACGGAAGATAATCCTATTTTTTGGGTTATAAAACCAAAGACAAGAGCAAGCACAAAACCTATGGCTAATATTTGTAAAAGTTGTTGATCCATTTGATTGCAATACCTTAATATAAAAAATTTTTGGATATTATTATAGCATATTTAAAAACGTAAGCTTGACAACTGTGAATGGGCTGGCTGTAAAAATTTGTACTTTTTTCTGTTTATAAAGGAAAAAAAGGATAGATACTATTTTGCATAATACGATAAGCTGTTCTAGTTAATATGTGAATGTTTTTATATAGCGTTCGCTTAGAAATAAAGTTTATCCATGTCGCCAGAAATTTACCAACGATTTTGTTGCTTCTAAAGGATCTTCCGCTCCCGCTATGGCGCTTACGATAAAAAAACCGTCAACGCCGGCAGCTTTTAACGCAGACAAATCTTCAAGTTTTACTCCTCCGCCGATTACTACAGGCAGCGGACTGACGGATTTTAAACGTTTGATTTCATCATATGTACGTTCCAAAATTATGCCGTTAACTAAGCCGCAGTCGGGTTTCGTGGCAGTTGCATGCACGGGACCGACTCCAAAATAATCTACAATTCCAGTTTTAAAATTTTCAATATATTCAAACAAATCTTTTGCTCTTGCGGAAAGTCCTACTATAGTGTCTTCGCCCAATATTTGTCTTGCTAACTCAACAGGCATATCGCTTTGGCCCAGATGTACTCCGTCAATTTTTACGCCTTCAAGTCTCAAAGCAAGCGCAATATCAACCCTGTCATCTATAACTAAAGCTATTTTATCCTGTTTATCGGCCAATTTGATTTCTTGCGCAGCAATACGCCCTAAATCCATAAGTTCCCTTGAAGTCGTGTTTTTTGACCGCACCTGTAGAAAAGTTATTCCCCCCTCTATTGACTGACGCACAATATGTCGGAAATCGCGACCTTGTGTATTTTCTGGACCGACTACAAAATATATCGATAACTCAAACGAATCACGCAGATGATTATATCTAGTCATTGAGGCTTACCTCCGAAAGATGTTTCTTGGCGTATTCAGTTATGGATTCTGCATTTGTTAAGCTTAAATTATCGATAAAAGCATTTTGAAATGAAGCAGTGCCAATTTTTTCTTTTTGTGCAGTTTCCGAAGCCCATTTATAGATTAGAGAACCTGCTAAAGCGGCAGTCAGATTATCCGCTACTGCTGCAAAAACGGCGATTACTCCACCTAAAGAACATCCTGCGCCCGTGATGCTCTTAAGCATTTGCGAACCGCCGGTTATATGATAAGCTTTTTCAGTACTTAATATTAAATCTGTTTCTCCAGAAACAGCGACAACTCCTTTCGTAAATTTTGCAAGAACTGCAGCCGACTGTGAAGCTTCTTCTACTGTGTCGGTAGAATCAACACCTTCAACGTTTCCTTGTCGTTCGGTTTGCAGCTCCCAGAGATTTGCCAAAGCTATAATTTCCGAAGCATTGCCTCTTATTATGTTTGGACGGTAGTCTTTTAGAGTTTTAATAACATGATTACGAGTATCTCCTAGACCTGATGCTATGGGATCTAAAACCCATGGTTTGTTTAATTCAAATGCAGTTTTTGCGGCTTGAGGAAGCGATTCGCTTGCAATTGGCTGCAAAGTTCCCATATTAACGTAAACTGCTTTAGAAATACAAGACAACGGCTTTGCTTCATCAGGCAGAAAACACATCGCAGCTCTGCCGCCTACTGCCAACTGAGCGTTTGCGACAAAATTAATTGTGACGAAATTTGTCCATGAACCTACCAGCGGATTCTGCCTGCGTACTTCTTTAACTGCACGTACAATTTCAGTAATTTCTTTCATAAGTTCTCCTTTCGCTAGAATTATCTAGATCAAGTTTGGCGGTATAATCTCAGCCCTATCCTTAACGGATATACAGCAAGTTTCCCACTCGCGGGCACCCGCATTATTATTTAATTTTTTATTTCTTCTTTTGAATTTTTAGTTTAGCTATATTTCTTTTTGAATAGCTTACTTTTATGGTCTCTGTAGGGAGACCTATATTATTTAGCAGAGCCAAAAAAGGATCAGGATCAAGCTCTTCAACGTTTACCATTCGGTTACAGTCCCATTCCCCGTTAGCAATCAAAATTGCAGCTGCGACGGCCGGGGTTCCCGCGGTATAACTTATTGCCTGAGACTCAACTTCTTCATAACAGGATTTATGGTCGCATACATTATATATAAAGAGTTCTTTTTTCCGTCCATCTTTTGTGCCTTTAATCAGATCTCCTATGCAAGTCTTTCCGGTATAATCAGGCGCAAGAGTTTTGGGATCCGGCAGACACGCTTTTACGACTTTAAGTGGAACCACTTCAAGTCCTTCTGCCGTTTTAACCGTCTGTTCCGACAAAAGTCCGATATTTTTAAGTACTGTAAAACAATTTATATAATGATCGCTGAATCCCATCCAAAATCTTATCGAATTTGCATCTATATTTTTTGAAAGAGAATGTATTTCATCATGTCCAGTCAAGTATACAGTTTGTTTTCCAACAGTAGGAAAATCATATGACATTTTTTCTTCATGAACGTTTTTTGAAACCCATTTTTTGTCTATCCATGTCCAAACTTTGACAAACTCTCTGAAATTTATTTCTGGATCAAAATTTGTGGCAAAATATTTACCATGATTTCCTGCATTTACATCCATTATGTCTATCGTGTCTATCTTATCAAAAAAATGTTTCTGTGCATAAGCAGCATACGCATTTACAACGCCGGGATCAAAACCCGCTCCCAAAACCGCCGTAATGCCTTTTTCTGCGCAACGCTCCTTGCGTTTCCACTCATAATTGCCGTACCAAGGTGGATTTTCACAGACTTTTGTAGGCTCTTCATGTATGGCGGTATCTATGTATGCTGATCCCGTTTCAATACAGGCCTCAAGAATGGACATATTGCAGAAAGCCGAAGCAAGATTTACGACTATGGAAATTCCTTTTTCTTTTATAATATTTTTCATGCCTTCTGTGTCTAAAGCATCGCATGACATGGTTTTTACAGTTTTTGAAGGATCTTTATAATTGTTTTTTCTGTCAATACTTTTTAAAATCGCATTGCAAGCTTCTATTGATCTCGAAGCTAAATAAATATTATCGAACAAATCATTGTTTTGCGCAAACTTATGCGCTGCGACATGTGCAACTCCACCTGCTCCAACAATAAGCACATTTCTTTTCATTTATTCTGTTTTCCTCCTTTTATGATTTTTTTATGATAAATTCTTTACGAATTCCATATACTGAAACTCTTTTATTATTTCGGTTTTGCCATTAAGCCTTTTTACGACTATGGACGGCATTTTCACACCATTAAACCAGTTTTTCTTCACCATGGTATATCCTGCGGCGTCGGCAAATTTCACTGTTGAACCTATTTTCAGTTTACTTGCAAATTTGTATGTGCAGAAAACATCTCCAGCAAGACAAGATCTTCCCGCAATGATATATTCATATTTTCCACGTTTTGATTCCAGTTTTGCGGGAGTTTGGTATATAAGCAAATCAAGCATATGTGCTTCAATGGAAGCATCTACAATGGCTATATCTTTTTCATTATGAACGATATCCAAAACAGTGGTAACAAATTCACAGCTTTTTGTTATTGCCGCTTCTCCGGGTTCAAGATAAACCTGCACATTATATTTCTGGGAAAATTCTTTGAGTTTTCGGCAAAACTTATCAAGCGGATACCCTTCTTTTGTAAAATATAATCCCCCGCCCAAACTTACCCAGCCAACTTTATTTAGAATATCTTCATATTTGGAAGCTATTTTATCAAGCATTAGGCTAAAAAATTTAAAATCGTCGTTCTCACAGTTATAATGGAACATTACCCCGCTGATTTTATCTAAAACTTTTAAAATTTCACTCTTATCAAAAACGCCTAGTCTTGAATATCTTCTTGATGGATCGGCTAAATCAAAATGAGAATAACTTAATCCAGGATTTATCCTCAAACCGATTTTTAAATGTTTGACGTCTTTATAAAATGTTTTCAATTGCGATACTGAATTGAAAATAATCTTATCTGATATTTTTTTTAAACTTTTTATATCGTCTTTTGAATAGGCAACGCTAAAAGCATGTGTTTCTCCGCCAAACTTTTCATATCCGAGCCTTGCCTCATATAAAGAACTGCTCGTAGTGCCAGCCATATATCTGCTCATAAGAGGAAAAACAGCCCATGTCGAAAAACATTTAAGAGCCAAAACTGATTTTGCCGATGAATGTTTATGCACATATTCGACTTTCTTCATATTTTTAAGAAGTTTTGATTCGTCTATCAAATAATAAGGGGTTTGAATTTTTACTTTCATTGTTTATTTGAAAAATTATTTAAGATATTTTTTCCAACGCTTTTATTACAGGCATACCTACGGTAATTCCAGCAGACTGAGCATAACTTGTAGCTTTAACTATCAAAGCATTAAGCATATCTTCGACACATTTAATGCCGGTAGCTATGGCGGCAATATTTTGAAGTTTTTCGGCGGTTTCAAGATTCAAGTATCCGCACATAATAAAACCTTTTTTCCCCGTTATGAAAACAAGAAAACTTCCTGGAGCAATCTCCCCTTCAAAAGTTTTAAAAGTTTTCCCATTAAACATTATTTCTTTTATCTGCATAACATCTCCTTAAAAAATTAACTGATAGAATCTGCCCAATACCATTATCAAGCTTTCCCTGATTCTAGACCGTCAAGCTTAAAAAATTAAAGTTTTCCGAAGGTTTTGGTATAACTATGGAAGATTGAAAAGGCCATCTTTCGATTTCCATATTATTTTTATCTACACTGACCACAAATTCGATATTTTCATATTCTTGAGGCAAATCTAAATCCTCAAGAGGTATTGTCATTTCAATAATTTTATCAAAACAGGCATTTGCAGAATCTAAAACTTTTTCTTTTTCACCAGTTTTTATAACAAAACGCAAAACTTTCCCTTCCGCGTCAAAGTTAAGAAATACATTATGTTTTACCGGCACTAAAAAGATTATATGAAAAGTAAAATCCTCAAGTGGTTTTAAAGAGATATCACCGCTCAAATCAAAACGGGCATAAAAGCTCTGCATATTAAAACCGTAATAAAACCGTTTCAGCGATGTAGAAACTTGATGCATCGAACCGCCGGAATGCCCTACTTCATAATATCCTGCACCTTTCCATTCAAAAAAGTTCGTCACTTTACCGTCAATTTCAGGATTTATTAAAGAAGACGGTTTTGCCTCATTATGTTTTTTTGAAGTATTTTTAATAGATTTATACAATATGTCAGGCGGCCGCTGTCCCATACACTCATAAACTTTTATTAAATGTTGTCTGTATATAAAATCAAAAACGGCATCACTGCTTGAAGAATGTTCTGTTCCGTACCACCAGTTCCAATCTGAACCTTCAGCGACATACAAAGTATCCCAAGCTTCTTTTTCCTGCTTGGATCCTTTAAAGTCCGGATTTTTCTCTAAAAAATCCGTGAGAAAATCTCTTGTCATCGAAAGATAATCCCAAGAGGCATTGTCTTCATTATGGCCTATCCATATACCGAAATCTCCGTTGATCCATGAACCTGCTGTAAGTTTATGTAAAGTATTTTTAGGAGGAAATTTATTCATATATTCATTTATTTTTACAGTTTCTATCACGGGATCATTGCTCAATATTTCATAAAGCGCTTCCAAAAAATCCCAGCCGTCATTTTTATAATATTCCCAGCAGTTTTCTCCGTCCAGTATGACTGAAACCAAAGGTGCGTCATAATCGTTCCCGGCATAATCCGCTATGCCATGCACTTTATTTACAAAATCAGCTGCCGCATCGCGCGCATTCCATTTAGAATAAACGAATCCTATAGCGTCCGACAAACCATGATCCCTAAAAACCATATTTAATTCTCTTGAGTTTACGGAAAGTTTATAAGGCCTGAACAAAAATTTTCTGTTACCGTTAATTTCTTTTGAACTGTTAAAAAGCACGGCTTCGTCGGTGGCAATCCATTTTATGCCAGCGTCGGCCGCTATCGCAGCCATTTCATCGGAAACGGAACCTTCTGAAGGCCACATTCCCGAAGGCTTGCATCTGAAAAGTTCTTCATAATACCGTACCGCATTATTGACATGCCAGACAGCATCTTCTGGATGAGAAAATCTATTTTTTGGAAGTATCATTCCCGGAGCCGCCTGATGAGCCGTGTCTGTATTACATAAAAGCGGTAAAATCGGATGGTAATACGGAGTAACCGAAATTTCTATCTGTCCTCTGTCCTGCGCCTCTTTGTGTTTTGCAACTACTTTTCCGCAAATTTCAAGCTGTTTAGCGATAAGCTGCCGTTTTTCTTCTTCTGTAAAATATCTTTCTTTATTGTACAAATAAGCAATTAGTTCGTCTCTTTTGCGCCAATATGGGTCAATCCACGCAAGATTAAACCATACCTGTAAATCTCGCAAATCTTCGACTTTAAAACAATTTAAAATTTTTCTTATTTCAGCTTCAGTCGTTTGCCGTCCGCGTTTTTCAAGAAGCTGCAAATATCTGTTGTAAGGAAAAATCATATTCTCCCAGTTTGCCATAAAAAAATTCATGAGAATAAAAACTTTTTCATCGGCTCTGAGTAAAGATGCATCTTTGAGAGTTAAATCAAGAAAAGTGTCTTTTGCTTTTCCAGAAGAATATTCTTCCAGTTGTTTCAGTAGGGAAGGTACGAGGTTGAAATTCGCTTTTATTTTTGGAAAATTGTCGAGAATGGCTACCATGTCGTAATAATCTTTTGTTGCATGCAGCCTTACCCACGGAAGTTCATAATTGCACGTGGAAGGGTTTTTATACATCGGTTGATGTTGATGCCATAAAAAAGCCAAATATATTTTCTTCATTCTAAAATTTTGCATTAACCTCTATCTGAAATAAATATGACGTTTCCATATTAGAAAACACTTTGTATCCGTTCGACGGGGGAGTATACATTGCAAACATCAAATTTATGTCAAAATAATTTAAATATTCATACTTTACAAAAAAATCAAATTCATTACCCAAATCTGTTTTTGCTCCGTATAGTTTTGAAAAACCGGCGTCTCCTGCATCGGATGGAGCGTCAGATGCGGAATACATATAAAAGCCAAATCCTGTCTGCAAAAAATTCCACGGGGTTATGTCAAAATTTACGCCTATAGTATTTATGCCGCGATAACCTTCGGGTAAAATTAAAAAAGAGTCACTGCTGCTTGCGGCGAAAAGAGTTCCGTAACCAACTCTTTGAATGCCGTCATATCTTCTTGCAAAAGTTGGATTGAAGGAATTGTCATTTTCAGCTTCGGCATATGAAAATATCATTTTTGCATTTGACTGTCTATTTAACAGCAGTCCTTTCCAGCTTCCTTCGGCTATAAAAGCAAAAGCTTCGTAATCTGTTGTGTCGGTAGAAGTTTTTACGAATTTGCCAGTTTGTTGCGCAGCTTCCAATCTGTATTTATACTTTTGATTGCCGCCGGTGAGCCTTATATCATAAAATGTTTTAATATCCGACTTTATCACATAAGCAGAAGAATCTATAAAAACGCCCTTTTCATATGCAAAGCCCGTGTCATTTCTTTCCTGATAAACTCCTATTTCTATTTCCGGAAATATTTTAAATTTTATATTTCCGCCATAAACGCCGAAATCCAGATTGTCTACTTTTCCTGCAAAAGCATCAACAGAAAAAAAATCCAGAATGTCAGCTTTTACTCTTGCGCCCAGCAGACCGTTTTGATTGGAATCAATAATAAAACCGTCTCCAACAGTAAAATATTGTTTTCCAAAAGTTAAAATATATGGAATAAGAGCATCGGTTTCACTTCTAAAATTTAAATACGCACTTTCAAGAAAGAAAGAAAAATCATCCTGCGAATAAGTCATATTGAATATTTCATTTCTTTTTCCGGACAGCCCATAAGAAACAAGTTTTGCCGACATTTCAATTCTTTCGTCAAACCTGCCGATCATGTTTATTGCAAGATACTGCCTGTATATATTTTCACTTTTTGCTTTTTGCGAAGTATAGTCTAAATTTGAATACGAGACTGCCGCAAATCTTAAATCATAATCCAGAATAAGTGAAGAAATCCGTCCCTGCATTTCCTGATTTTTTTGTAGTTTCCGCTTTTTTTTCTCAGATTTTTCGAGTTTTCTCTCTTCTTTTTTACGTTGTTTTTCTACTTTCTTTTTCTGTTTTTCTTCAAGCCTTATTTTTTTGGATTCCTGTTTTTGTATCTGTTCCTGTTCGGCTTTTTGTTTATCTTCAGATGCTCTTTTCTGCTCTTCCAGTTTCTTTTGTTCTTTTTGTTGTTTCTTAAGTAATTTTTCTTGCTCTTTTTTCTGTTTTACTTCCTGCTTTTTCTGTTCCTGTTGCTGCCTTTTTTGTTGTTTTTCTTCTGACTTCCTTTTATATTCTTCCTGTCTCTTGAGCAGTTTTTCTTGTTTTTGACTTTGTGTATCCTGTGCAGACGGAGACACATTTTGGGCAAAAATATTAATCGCTATAAACAAAAAAATTAAAGACAAAATTATATGTTTCATAAGAAATTATTTTACTATTTTCATTATGATTTATCAACGAAAAACATAAAGTGTGGATTCAACATACTAACGCAACGCTTATCGTTGTTTGCAAAAGGAAACCGTTGCAGCAAGCAGCATCACTGCTTCTTTTTTCTTTAAGTACAAGTTGAATGGATTGCAAATAACGAGTAGTCATGGGGAGTAGAATTAGTAAAATGGAACAATAAAAGTGCGAAAGTAGAATTTTTACTTAGCAATAGATATAGATCAAGAAAATGTCTTGATTATTTCACACCAATAAGGTCTTTAATTATATTGTTGCATTAGCAACTTGAATTGGCCTATTCTACAATTTGGTGTTAGAGTCAAGAAAATATGTCCATATTCGAAAACAGTCGGCTGTTAAAAATTAAAGATTTATGAAGTCTTGAATAATTATAATCAAATTGTTTTTGTTTAACAAATTCTTATAAGCTGTCAAAATTGTTAGAAAGTTCTTTTTTGCTTTTGCCATCTACTTAATGCTTCACACTTTTGCCGATTATTTCTGATATTTCGCTTAAAATCAGTCCTTTAATTTATCAACTTATTCTAAAATCTTTCGCCTTTGTTGTATTTTTTTGGAAGTATTCATTATTATCCCCCTCTTTTAGTGCCATTTCTATTTTGACCTTAACGTTGATATTGAAAGAAATATAAAAATTTTATATACTTATTATGTTATTTTAAGTATTTGAAAAATTACATAAAAGATTGAATTTTCAATCTTTTTAGATGGGCGGATGGCGGAACTGGCAGACGCACAGGACTTAAAATCCTGAGGCTCGCAAGAGCCGTGAGGGTTCAATTCCCTCTCCGCCCATTTTTCTATTTTATAAGGAAACATAAAAAATGAACGAACATCGTAATGTCCTTGTTGATTTTGGGACAATTGAAAAAAATATACAAAAATATAAGTTCAAAGACAGAGGAATCGAAGCTATACCTACGGATAAAATTGTCGGCAGTCTCGGTCGTTACAATGACTTTTCAGAAAATCTTCTTCCTCATCGCGGAGATATGGGAATACGTTATGAAAGTATTAAAAAGGGAATGCTCAGCGGCGTTATTTTTCCTCCGATAAAAGTGTATCAGGTGCTGGACAATTACTTTATTATAGATGGTCATCACAGGGTAACAGCTGCGAAGAACGTTTTTAATGCAAAATACATAGATGCCGAAGTGCTGGAGATAGATTTTGACTTTGAAATTTCTCCGAAAAAAACTTATACCTATAACACTGAAAGCGCAAAAGGTTTTTTAATAAAACTTGAAGAACATTTTTTCCAGCTGAAAACGTGCCTTTCAAATACTGTTTTAAAATATCCTCTGAAAGTTACAGAACTCGTCAGTTTTGGAAAACTTTACGAAGAGATAGAAAATTATAAAAACAGCTACAATAAAGGGCAGTTCCAAAAACTTTCCATAATTTATGCTTCATATCATTGGTATGAATATCGTTTTATTCCAGCTATATCCATAATAGAAGAAGAAGATGTGCTTAGCGGCTTTCCCAATAGAACTTATACCGATTTATATGTCTGGATACAGCAGCATAAATACTATTTAAGCCAAAAAGTCGGATATGATGTGGGTTTTGATTTTACAGCTCATGATTTTTTCAAAAAATATAAAAAAGTTAAAGGTTTATATCTGATTCCTTCAATGATAAGGGATGTTTTGCGCGGAATAAAAGAACAGATTAAAGATTTAAAGGACTGACATGAAAATTCTTGCCGTATCCGATATCGAAGATAACAGACTTTATCACATAATAAAGCATAATCGTGAGAAACTTAATTCTATTAATTATATTTTTTCATGCGGAGATTTACCTCGCAAATATCTTGAATATCTTACGGACAGTATAAAAAAGAGCTTGTATTTTGTTTCCGGTAATCATTATATTTTTCAGTTTTATGGAGATAATTTCAACTCCCAACAAATTATAAAAAAACTTTATTATGGCAAAGGTATGCGTCTTCGTTTAGGTGGAATAGACATGCACGGACGTGTAGAATTTCTTGAAAATTATATAGTCGTTGGTTTCGGTGGTTCGATGAAGTATAATCCCGGAAATTTTCAGTTTGAAGAGTTTGAAATGGAAAGAATAGTTAGACGGGTGAAAGCTGAAATAAGATGGCAAAGAATCAAAGAATTTTTCTTTTTAAAAAAGAGAAAAGAAGTCATCGTAATGTCTCATGCTCCTGTTGCAGGAATTCATGATAAAGAAGATAGATGTCATCAAGGGTTTAAATGTTTTAGAGATTTTATACATACAGTAAAACCTATATTGTGGATGCACGGGCACATTCATTATGAGGGACAGAAAAAAGAGCAGAATACTTTTGTCGAGAAAACGCTTGTATCTAATATTTATTCTTCAAAAGTTATTGACATTTTTAACAATGAAGTAAAAGTAAGCCAAGTTTATGATTTGTAAATGTTTTGACATAATTAAATTTAATAGCCGCGATGAGCTTATAAAATTATAAAATAAATTGAAAATTCAAGATTCACCAAAAACTTAAATAGTTTCAAAAGCTGTGAACAAAAGTTTATGCTAAAACAGGTGATATTGACGTTATTCTCGGTGCATTACTAGCTTGTTTATAAACTTGCAAAGGATTCAAACATTGAGATCACAAGTGTTTATAACATTTTCAAAAAAGGCAGCAATCCTATTTTTAAAAACGCAGTTTCTGTTTCTCAAAACCTTGAAGCTAAAAACACTCTGTCTTCCAGTTGATTGTGGATTCAAGCTGCTAATCGTTTCGTTTGGCATTTGTGAAAATATATCAAGCAAAGTGTGAGTTTGACTTTGAGATTGTTTTATTTTTGACTTTGCGGATTTGTGATAATCTTAATTTTCTTTCAACGTTTACTTTAAGCACACATATTAGCGCTTCTACCAAATCCGTTTCCCAAAATACATAAAAACAAGAATATAATGCCCGGTAGAAGACTTGAACTTCTGACCCCTTCCATGTCAAGGAAGTACTCTAACCAACTGAGCTAACCGGGCATTATATTCTTGTTTTATCTCTTCAAGGTGCGGGCCGGAATCGAACCGGCGAAATAACAGTTTTGCAGACTGCTCCCTTACCACTTGGGTACCGCACCGCAATGAAATTTATACAAATTGATTTATGAGTATATAAAATATCACGTTTTTAGTCAACAATAGCAGCTGTGGTCTTTAATCTTTTCATGATACTGAACTATGATAATGCCAACATCCATATTAACCACATTATCTTTTACCATAAAATTTTTAAACTCTTTTAACAATTAATTATTCCTGATTCTAATTCCTTTTGACCTTTTATTTGAAGGCATTCCAAAACGGATCTGATGTTGAAGCATAAGCCGTCTGTCAGGTTCATGCAATGAATTTTCGGATTCAAGTTCATAGCTGCCGCTTAAATACAAATTATTGTTTAACTTATATCTCATCTCCAGTTCATGCCGCAAATCGATTTTTCTTTGTATCTGGTCAAAAGTTACAGAATAGCCAAGCAAAAACTGGTTTGTGATATTTTTTTCAACAGAATATTTAGTTCCATATAATAAATCAGCGAAAGTAGGATCTTCAATAACGCTTTGCTGCTGTTCTGAATTGACGTAAGAAACTTTAAAATTGTCGGCCAGCCCCGTTTTTCTAAGAACATTTCTGGCAATAGGCGTTGCAAAACTGCTGTCTATAAGTCTCAGCGCCTGCTGGCGCAGATCAAAATCCGATATTATTCCCAATATCAGTTCACGGCTGTTTGACATGTTATCAACGGTTTGTTCGGTTTTGGTAACCCTCGCCAAAGCCGTCTGAGAATCCAAAGTGGGATCGTCCTTAGAATAAAAACGCACATTCAAATTATCAATTGAAGATCTCGCAATCACCATCACTATGGTTTCAGATTCGGCTTTTCCCGGAGAATGAACATTTGTCTCAGCTTCACCGCTTACAAACATCATATTTCCATCGACAATTTCTATTTTTGCACTTATCACTTCAAAGACTATTCCGAGATATTTAATGCTTCCCCTCTGCGTTTCAATAATTCCCTGTGGTTTCGGTGCGGCGTATGTACCTCTTATAGATAATGTCCCATTTATCCATGCGTCGGCAAAAGAGTTTTCAAATTTAGTATTTTTTGCCGCCCTAAGTTCTATGTCAAACTCTGCATCATTGGGAAGAATATCTTCGGTATCAGAAGCAATATCAGGTGGCGGAAAAGTAAATCTAGTATTTTCCAAAGATATCCAGCCAGAAATTTTAGGTTTTTCCGGAGTTCCTTGTACAGAGATTTTAAATCTCGGTTCGCCCGAAGATAAATCCTGAAGTATTCCTCTGGAAAAAATCGAATCCGTCATCGGAAGCTGAGGTACTTTTATAGGTATTCCTTTATTATCTGTTTGAAGCTCTATATCAATATTTTTTATGTTAAATCCCTCTAAAGTCAAATATCCAGCAGCGTTAACTCTGCCCGAACCTGACTTTCCGCTCAGCTTATTTATCTTTACCTGATTATCGTCCCAGACTATATCGGCGTTAAAATCTTTCATTCTGTCTAAATACGTTTTGGAATCGAAAACCCCGTTTGAAATGTTAAGCTGTCCGCTGTTACGTATATTGTTTGCCGAGCCTTTAATCTCTCCTTTAATGAAGATCCTTCCAGACTTCGGTTTTATTTCACTTTGGGAAAGATATTTTAAAAGATACAATTTTGAATCATCAGATTCATAAGTAACTTCTACCGGCATATTCTTCATTTCTTCGGAGAGAGAATTGTCAATCCAGAAAGGAAAAAAACCTTTAACGTTTACGTTTATTTCATTTTTTCTGAATATTTTCGCCGTTTTAATTTCAGCTTTATTGTCCAAAGATTCGATTTCGATTTCAATGTTGTCGTATGGAATTTCCATTATGCTGCCGTTATTCGATTTTACAGAAAACTTCACTTTTGGAGTTTTAAAAGAGCCTGAAGCGTCAATACTAAAATCCGTCTTGCCGTAAATATCTATGGGAGCATCAAATATATCGCTTAACAATCCTAAATCCACGTATTTTCCCACCGTATTAAAACTAAATTCTTTATCTTTAAAAAAAGCATTGACGTCTATAGAAGCGCTTGATTTGGAGATATTAATATCTTCAATTTTGATATAATCTGCAAAATCAACAGAGCCTGAAAGTTTCAGTGGTACGGAACTTTGCAAAATAGTAAATTTCTTATCTTTTATTGTATAATCAAAACTTAAAGAAGAAAGCCGATACTTGTTTATCCACAAATTATTGATGTCAAATCTGCCGTTGTAAGTAGAACCGCCTTTTCTTTTGTTCATTTTGCCTTCAATATTAATTCTTCCGAAAATATCAGATGGACCCAGATGTGCATTTACCAAAAATAAACTGATATCGTATCTGCCGTTTTTGATATTAAAACTGCCTCTGTCAGCCCTGATTTCACTGTCAGCAAGTTTAGCTGAAGCGCTGCTGATAGATATTATTGAATCGTAAACTTCTATTTTTGATTTAATATCATTGAGTTTTACACCTTTTACAAAAGCTTTTGAACTGTTTATATCCATTTGCAGTCGTGTTTGCGATTTTTTATTCTGATAAATGGTTCCACTACCCGAAAACTCACCTGCCACTGGAGTTCTGAAACCCATAAATTTGTTTATTATCACCTCATTAAAATTTTCAAATTCAATGGAAAAGATATCTTTCTGCTCTTTATCATTTTTTTCCTCAACCAAAAGTTTTGTTTTGCTTGAAAGAAGCTCGGCCTTTTTAACTTTTAAAGCATTATTGAGATAGGAAATTTCCGAAGTAAATGAAAAAGGTATATCCGAATATTTTCCTTTTTTTACCGACATTATCATATTGACTACTGGGTTTTCTAGTGTGCCCGATATTTTAGCCGAAGCGTTAACGAAAGCTTCAATCTCTGGATAAACGCCTTTTATATTAGTATTTTTGAAATTTAATGCTCCGTTTAACTGCCAGGCTGCTTTTTTGTAAATGCATGAAAAATTTCCATATAAACCGTTGTCTGATTTTATATTTGAAAGTATGAGTTTGTCTAAAGCAAGCACGGCATCCACGCTGAATTTATTAAATGATACCCCCGATATTTTTATGGAATTGCTGGCAATAAGTCCCGATACTTCATTTTTTGAATTCAGTTCCCCGTTAAAAGTTATATCGCTGTCAACTTGAGCTGTACCAAATTTAATTTTTCGCATTCTTATATTTAATGATGAAATAGGATTCATATTCGTAAAACCTATTAAACCGGATGCATAAGCGTTTACGCTTTTGTCTTTGCCTCTTAAATGAAAGTTGCTTATGTGTATTCTGCTTAAATTTACGTCGCCTTTCGCTTCAAGCTTATTATATTTATTGTCAAAGAAAGAGCCGTCATATGCTTTAATATCAAAATGCGTAGTTCCGTCTTTTTCATATTTTATACGCCCACTGGCATTGCCTAAAATTTTATTTCCAGAATAACTGAAAGCCTTTAAAATGTTTGAAATATCCGTGTTTATGAATTTGAAATCCGTAGAAAGAATTTTTCCAGCCTTTATTACACTGTTAAGTATTATACTTTTATCGCTTTTATAAAAATAAAAAACGTATGTATCGGCGCTTCTGGTAATAGTCCCAAAAATATCGGTTTTTTCTATTTTTTCGGTAGTGAAATTTTCAAGAGAAAAATTTATCAGTCCGGAACTTTCATTAAACGCACCTTTTATAATGACAGTTCCGCCGGCATTGTGACTTAAATCCTGAACTATCGGAAGTTTTGAAACGAGGGTTTTATTCATGTCAATATTAATTTCTCCGGTTTTAAAATCACCAGAAAACATTCCGATAGGCTTTCCGTTGAAAGATATTTTGATATCATAAATTCCTTCTTTTTTATACAAACCATATATTTTGCCGCTTTTTCCATAATCGCATGAAATATAGTAATCACCGCTTGCCTGCCGAACTCCGGAAATGTCAAAACTTCCCAACTTTAAACCGTGAACTGAAAGATCTTTTAAAGTAAGGTTGAGATTTCCTTTCCCGTCTTTATAAATGAATGTCGATTCCGCTTCGGCGTTTATATCTTTATTTATTTTTGATAAAAAAATTTTAGATTTAGCGTTTATCTCTCCGTAAACATTACGTTCAAAAAATAAATTTCCATATTCTCCAAAAATATATGCTTTTATTCCGTTATTGTCTTTTGTCAAACTGCCGGAAGAGTCTGAAATTTCAAAATGATTTGACTTCATTTTTTCAATTATTATATTTTGTTTGAGTGAAAAATCTTTAATATTTATGTTTCCCAGAGCACTGACAATGCTTTTGATTTTTCCTTCGGAAACAAATGTGAATTCAGTATTTAATATATCGTCAGAGCTGCGCTTCATCACTCCGCTGACATAAATTGGAATTTCAAAAGGTAAGACTACCGATGAAATCGAAATTTCTTCGGGAGCTGCGCTTATTTCCGCATTTGTGATTTTAACGGTTTCTTTACCAGATTTGACGGTTATTGTGTCAGCTGTTATTCTAATGTTAGATTGAGGCATGGAAAAAGCTGTTTGCTCCGGTGGTGATTCCTTTTTCTTTTGTCGGCTAAACGTTCTCCGCGAATCTAAATCTATAGAAAGTCTATAAAATTCGATAGAGCTTACATAGTTTATGGGTTTTGTAATATTTTTTAATATTTTTCCGAGCTTTATTTTTACTACGACTTTATCTGCAAAAACTTTGTTATCCAGAGAAACGCTTGTAAAAACAATTCCTCCGCTTAACGGAGAAACATAAAAATTATCCATATTGAATTTATGTCTAGTTTGAACGTAAAGAAAATCTTTAAGAATGGGCACATATAAAAACATTCTTATGTTATATGCCGTAATAAAAATGGCAAATGTTATGCTCAAGTATATTGTATATCTAATAAATTTCCACACTTTTCCTCATTGTGTCAATGAATAGAATTGTCAAGGGTTTCAATTTCTAAATTACTTCGTTATATTCTACAAAGTATTGCTTTCTATATAAAGGGCTGAAATATGAACATTTAAACTAAGAAAAACAAAAGTCCACTTATTCTCGAACTTTTGTTTTTCTTTTTATGATTTAACATATATTTCCGCTTACTTAATCGGAACACCGGTAAGACATGTTAAATTCTTAAATTCTTTTATAAGTTTAGAAGTTATTTTTCCGGGTTTTCCATCGCCTATCTCTCTTGAGTCTGCGCGGACTACGGGAATAACTTCCGCGGCGGTTCCCGTTAAAAAGCATTCATCAGCCGTATAGATATTATACATCGAAATGCGCTCTTCTTTAAGCGGTATTCTAAGTTTATTTTTTGCAAGCTCTATGACGGCATCCCTCGTTATTCCCATTAAAGCGCCTTCGGAAGAAGGAGGTGTGTATATGACGCCGTTTTTGATTATAAATATATTGTCACCCGTACATTCTGCGACATAACCTTCGGAATTGAGCATTATGGCTTCCATAATACCCGCTCTTGTCGCTTCCATTTTAGCCATAATATTATTTAAATAATTTAAAGATTTCACGTTGGGACTGAAAGCGTCTGCTCTTATTCTTCTTGTAGCTGCAGTGATAACTTCGCCGCCTTTTTCATAGAGCTCACTCGGATAAAGAGAAATTTTATCTGCAATTATTATAATTGAAGGAGGTTTGGTGCACTTGTTCGGGTCAAGTCCCAAATCGCCGCAGCCTCTGGTAACTATAAGCCTGATATAGCCTTCGTTAAGTTTATTTGACAGAAGCATTTTTATTATGGCTTTTTCCATTTCGTTTTTTGTCATTGGAATAGTGAGATTGATTGCCCTGGCAGAAGCCCAAAGCCTGTCGAGATGTTCTTTCAGTCTAAATACTCTGCCATTATAGGCTCTGATTCCTTCAAAAATTCCATCCCCGTAAAGAAAACCGTGGTCAAAAACAGAAATCTTTGCGTCTTCCTGTGAAACAAGTTTTCCATCCAAATAAATTTTCATTTTGACACTCCTTGTACTTGTACAGTATATTCCTTATACCAATGTTTTTATATAATTTTACCATCTGTCATTTGTATCTGCCTGTCGGCCTTTTGAGCCAGTTCCCGATTGTGAGTTACTAAAACAAGAGTGGCTTTAAATTCGTTTGACACAGACAGCAGAAGATTTTCGATTTCAAGTCCTGTGTGTCTGTCAAGATTTCCAGTAGGCTCATCAGCAAATATTATTTTTGGTTTATTTATCAAAGCTCTAGCAAGGGCTGCTCTCTGCTGTTCCCCACCGGAAAGTTCGCTTGGAAAATGATTTTTTCTATGCGATAGTCCGACTTTTTCAAGTATTTCATGTGCATAAGAATTTTTTAAGTTTCTCTCATTCCATACTGGCAAAAAAATATTTTCCAAAACCGTAAAATCTGCTAAAAGATAATGAAACTGAAAAACAAAACCGATATTGTCTTTTCTCATTTTACAAAGGTAGTTATCATCAGATTTATAGCAATCCTTCCCGTCTATAAAAACCTGTCCCGATGTAGGTCTATCCATTAAACCCAAAATGTGAATCAGCGTGCTTTTTCCTGCGCCTGACGGACCTGTAAAAGCGACCTTTTGCCCGGTAGCAATGTCAATATTGACATTTTTTAAAATCTCAACATCAACTCCTGTGCGTTTTGTAAAACTCTTATTCAAATTAATCGTCTGTATTCTCATAAATTCCACTTCTAAATAATATATTCCATTTGCGAAGACGCAAAAAAGTCTGCCATTTCGTAATGTTTCTATTTTGTATCCATTTTTATTTTTCGAAAATTTCTCATTAAAAATTTAGCTCTGGGTGGTAAAGTATTGACAATCAAAAAGTGCCCTTCTTTTGTTATTCTATGCGTTTCTTTAAAAACCTTTTCTAAAAATTCTAAATATGCCTGATATCTTAATCTCTTGCATATAAAACATTTATGCTTTCTTTTGCTTTGTTTATGCCGTTTATCCGTACCGTATCGCTTCTAAAGGTTCCAGCTTTGAAACCTGATACGCAGGATAAATGCCTGCAAAAACCGTTATTATAAAAGCGCAGGCAGCCACGGAAAATATGTCCAACGGAATTATAGCTACAGGCAGCCTGTCAACATAATAAACACCGTGCGGAAGCTTAAATATTTCAAAATATTTCAATATAAGGCTTATTCCAAGACCAAATACAAGTCCTAAAAATGTGCCGAAAAATCCAACCACAATCCCTTCGTAAAAGAAAATTTTTGCAATAGACAATTTCGAAAAGCCTATGGCTGACATTATGCCTATTTCCTTTGATTTCTGCACGCTTAAAAGCAAAAGATTTGAGATTATATTAAACGCTGCAACAAGAATTATCAAGCCCAAAATCAAAAACATCATTATTTTTTCAAGTTTTAACGCCGAGAAAAGATTTTTGTTTAATTCTATCCATGCTTTTATTCTGTAAGGATATCCGAACTCTCTTTGAAGTTGGGCGGCGATATTTACCGCTTTGTCAAAATTATATGTCTGTATGTTTATGCCGCTGACTTCGCCTTCCATAGAGAATATTTTTTGTGCGTAAGACACATCTATAAAACCCAGCGAAGAATCAAAATCATACATAGCTGAATGAAACAATGCCATGATTTTAAATTTATACATTTTCGGCATGCTCGCAAAATTCGAAGGGAACATTAAAATTACCTCATCTCCCGCCGTAGCGCCAATACTCTTGGCTATTTCGCTGCCTAACACAATCTGTCCTTCACCTATACCGTCAAAATCCATATCCGAAATCTGTATGTGTTTTGAAAGATTTACCATAGCATCTTCATCTTTAAAGTTCACGGCCTTTATGATAAGTCCCGAAGACAGTGAAGATCCGAGCGCTCTTATCATGCCATGTTTGTAAATAAAAGGAGATGAAGCTTTGATATTTTTATTTCCTTTTATTTCTTCTTGTATTTTTTTGTAATCAGTAAAAGTGCTGCCGTCTATTCTGTTCATTACAACATGCGACTGAATACCTAAAATTTTATCTCTTATGTCTTTTTGGAACCCGCTCATTACCGACAATGTGATGACAAGTGCGGCAACACCCAAAGTGGTGCCGCCAATTGCGATCATAGTTGTCAAAAAAGCAAAAAAGCCCTTTTTTCTCGCTTTTAAATATCTGAAAGCTATGAAAAATTCCACAAGCATTTTCATTTTTTTATTCGGGCCTCATGGCGGGAAAAGTAATCACTTCGCGTATAGATTCCACTCCGGTCAAAACCATTACAAGCCGATCAATGCCGATTCCTAGCCCACCTGTGGGAGGAAGTCCTTGTTCGAGAGCAGAAATAAAATCTTCATCGTAAGGCATAACTTCATCAAAGCCTTTCTTTTTTGCTTCCATCTGTTCAGCAAATCTCATTTTTTGAAATTCTGGATCGTTAAGCTCCGAATAAGCATTTCCGATTTCCATGCCGTTAATATAGAGTTCAAATCTTTCGGCTATTTCCGGCTTATCAAACTTAACTTTTGACAAAGGAGAATAAACTGCGGGATAATCCATAACAAAAGTCGGATTTTTGAGGTTTGGGATAACTTTTTCATCAAAAAGCTGGTCGAGAATTTTTTTCTCCGAAGCGTCCTTAGGCAAATCAAGATTGAGGTGCTTTACTTGCTCAAAAAGTCTGCCGCTTTCCACATAAGGAAGTATATCAAGTCCTGTATATTCTTTTATGAGGTCAAACATTTTTGCCCTTCTGAAGTCAAGATTTATATCCGAACCGACTTTTTCCGCCGCGACTCTTATAAGAGTTTCCGTTATATCCATCATATCATTGTAATCGGCGTAAGCCTGATATAATTCCATCATCGTAAATTCTGGATTATGATTTCTGTCTATGCCTTCATTTCTGAAATTTCTTCCGATTTCAAAAACTCTGTCCATTCCGCCGACAACAAGCCTTTTTAAATAAAGTTCCGGCGCTATTCTTAAGAATAAGTCTATGTCCAAAGCGTTGTGATGAGTTATAAATGGATTGGCGTTCGCTCCACCTGCAAGAGACTGCAAAACTGGAGTCTCTACTTCAATAAAACCTAGCTCTTCTAGTTTATGTCTCATGGCTGAAATTACCATGCTTCTTTTGACAAAAACATCTTTAACTTCTGCATTAGCTATCAAGTCCAAATATCTTTGTCTATATCTTGTTTCGGTATCTTTAAGACCGTGCCATTTTTCAGGAAGTGGTCTGAAAGCCTTAGAAAGCATAGTCCAGTTGTCAACCATTATGCTTAGTTCATTTGTCTTCGTCCTGAAAGGCATTCCTTCGACGGCTATAATGTCTGACAGATCGACCATATTCTTAAAAAGCTTGTATTGTTCCACTCCAATTTTATCCGCACGAACGTAAATTTGTATTTTGCCAGATCCATCGCGTATATCCAAAAAAGCGGCTTTACCCATGTTTCTAAATGTCATAACTCTTCCTGCAGCTTTTACGGTAACGTCGTCAGCTTTTTGTTCTTTCTCAAGAGAAAAAAACTCTTTTTGTATATCATCAATCTTTTTTTCAATTTTGTATTTTGCCGGGTAAGGATTTATCCCCATTGCCGCCAAATCTTTGGCTTTTTGTTTTCTTTGAACAATTATTTGCTCTATGGGAGCAGCACTCTGTTGTTGAGATTTTTCTTGCATATAATTTTCACCTTTTAGAGTAATAACTCTATAAAATTTTGCTTAAAATAATAACATTTTTTTCAAAACCAGTCAAAAAGAAAATCTTATTGAAAAAATCAATCATTTTTTAATCCATAAAGGCATTCTGTTCAGGCAGTTTTTATAATTATAATTTCTGTGGATTTATCAATCCGAAACTATTAAAAATCAGTATGTTTTTCACAATGCAGAAATTTATTTTAAAAAGAGCTTTAATTTTTCTAAATAAAATAATACAATATTAAAAGTTATAAAATACTTTATAAATATTCGCTGATGCTATTAATTTGAAAGGGAGTAAAAATGCGTAAACTATTATTAATTATGTCATTTTATATGTGTTTCTCAACAGCCGCATTATCAGAATCTTCAGTTGATGCGATTTTAAAATTGGGATCCGCTCCATCTTCACAGATAACCAATAACCCTACGGGAAATGATGCAAAGCGATATGAAGCCGACCCAGGATATTCCATTTCTCCCGAAGCGTACTTTTATTTTACTGATAATCTCGGAGTGGGAATAGGTTATAGTCAGATGTTTGAAAGATATATAAAAGGAAGAGGGGACTTAATATCTTCGAATTTTTATTTTGTTTTCAGACCGAAAATTAAAGTTATTGAAAAAGAGTTTGTATATTTAATAGGCCAGATTGGTTTTTCAATGATGGATCACAATTTTGAAGTGAATAATGAAGAACTCGACAATGCAACAGGACTATATTACGGAGTAGGAGCTGGAGTAGATATACACAATTTTATTTTCGAACTTCTGTATACTTCAAATAAAGTTATTTTTAAGAGTCTGAACTCAGATTATGAAGAAGAAGATGAATATACAATGATGACTATCAATATAGGTTACAGATTTTCAATGCCGCTTTCAAAAAAAGCTACGCAGCTGACAATGACAGAAGAGTTGAGTTTTCCTGAAGAATAGAATCCAAACTTTATATACAAAAATCTCATCCGCAAAAACTATTTTGCGTCTGGGGTTTTTAATAAAAAATGCGAAGAACAGACGATTTCAAATCGTGCATTAGCATATTTAATTTGGCTCTTTTGATAATTATTGACAAGTAAAAAGGACCTTTTTTAAAAATGACAAAACATGTTTTATTTGTTTTTAACAATATTCCAGTCAATAAGAAAGCACAGGCTAATTGATAAACTGTACACCCAACTAGCCGTAGGACACATTAAACTACATTTCATATGTAAGGTCAAGAATCTTGCATCGCTGAAGCCCTATCTTGCAGCAATTCTTTAATAATACGGTTACATACCTAGTATAACACCTAAAAATCATAGTAGTACCGTATCATATATACTAAACTTTGTAATTAGTAACAATAATATGCTTTGCGTCTGCTTTAAAACGATTACGTATATTAACTGAATAACTCTTAAAATATTCATCTCTAATGTATTTTTTGTAGAGTTTTTCTGTCAAAGGTGTTTTCCCAATAATCATTAACGCTTTACAATTCAAATTTCTGAAATCATGTGCCAATCGCACATGTTGTTCTTCATCAAAACCATTCATCATGTCTATATTACCATAATCATTAAAAATACAATCATATGGCGGATCCAAAAACATAAAATCTTTTGTATTAGCCATATTAAAAATACTCTCATAGTCAAAATTAAAAAGCTGAGCTTGTTTTAGCAAAGCTGCATGTTTATCTGTTACAATTTTTGTATTTAAATTAGGATATCGCCCAAATGGAACATTATATTCACCGCTTGAATTATGTCTTATCATTCCGGAGTATGCTGTTTTATTTATAAAATAATATATTACACCTTTCATGTAAATTGGTTCAATTTTATTATTGTACATATCTCTTATTTTGTAGTACAAGGCCTCATTTTTATTTTCAACATGAGCATTAGGATTTTTAAACTTCTTTTTTTTATATTGTTTTTGATTGTTTTCATACTGCATCTGAATAGTATCAAGCTCTATTGTCATCTTATCGTACTTTTTTTGAACATTTAAATAAAAGGAAATAAGTTTATCATTAACATCATTTACTATCGCTCTATCTGGCTCTAAGTGAAAGAAAACAGCTCCTCCCCCTAAAAATGGCTCCAGATAAGTATCAAATCTTTTGGGAATATACCTTGAGAAAAGAGGTATTTCTCTTGATTTTCCACCTCTGTATTTTAACATAGGGTTCATATATATTTCCTTTAATTATGCAACTAACCAATTAAGCGCTTTTTCTTGTATAGCAGAATACCATTGTTTTTCATCCTTTGCTATTTTAAGAGCTTCTTGTGAAAACATAAATAATTCCTTAATATGTTTTGAATCAGGCACAAAATCTGCAGAATAAGAATTTTCCACCATTTTCATAAAAACATCCAATTCAATAGGAACAATTACAGACTTACCACCATAATATGATACTTGAGTTTTAGCTAGTGTATAAAAATGTGCAATGCTAGCGTCATTGACTTGAGGTGCTATAAATAAGCAAAAAGCATCTTTTCCTATATTTTTTTTATATTTAGCCAAATGCTTTGCAACAGGCTCGCCTTCAGCTTCATATTGTCTTTGCCCTCTCTGCATTGTTACTTCAATGATAACCCCAAAATCTCCATAATCACATTCAATATCTGGCATGTTACCTTGTGCAGTAGATAATGGCTGTCCAGAGTCATCAATTTTAAAGTTCCCCGTTATTTGTCCACCATTAAGCATGGTCATTGCTCTCCATGTATTCCATTCCAACATTAATGGCACATCATATAAGTCATCTGAAATGATTTCATTATAAGTGTCTATTACTTCCAAATAAAGACTATATGATTTAAGATCCTTAACTTGTTGCAAAATAATGCTTTCTCTGTTTTCTTTAATTATATTTATACGAATATCTTTCAATTGTTCAATAGTTTTATTCTCTAAGTAATTCTTTGTAGTTTTACTATATTTTAGTATATATTTTTTTAAATACTCTTTATTGTCTATGTACAGAACGGGCAAAGTTGAATTAAATAAATATTGTTTATAGTGAGCTTCATTATCTATAAACACAGGGTTTCTATCAAGTGTCTTTAATATGTATTCCACCTCATGTATTTTATCAGACATAATAGATAAAGACCTTCCCTTTTGTGCAATTGCAACCAATCCAGTAGATCTTAAATATCTAAAACAAGCATCGGTATAATCTCTAAGATTGCTACGTTTTGTCTTTTTAAATTTCTTAAGGGAAATATCTTTTGACTCACGAGTATTTGTTTTGCCAGTTTTTATTTCCTTTTTGAATATTTTTTGTAATTCCTTGTCAAAAACTTCTTGCATATATTGTTTATAGCTATGATTAAACTTTTTACGATTTTTACGAAATAACAATATTTTCTCAATGATTTTCTCAAACTGCTTATAATCTGTAAGCTGCATGCCAAATATCATTATTTCGTCAAAAGTAACTTTTTGCAAGGTATAAATTATTCTTAACATTTCCAAATATGGTTTTATATGAAATACTTTATTTTTTCCAGAAACTTGCTTATGATAAGGGGAAGGAAGTTGAAATTTTAATAACTGTCTAAGAATGATTTCTTCTGTATATTTACCACTAACAAAGACTTTCCCTGCATCAGTAAGCTGTACTGTTGGCTGCAAATCAACAAAACCCAATGCTTTCGGAGCTCTATTAATTCTATCCCTTGCACTAAAAGCCAAATCAGCAGAACCTTGTCCTTCAAAAGTATTATTCTGATCCTTTAAAAGCATCTTAATAAACTCAGCTTGAGAGCAAGAATTCCATTGCTTCCCAGAAAATTTTTGTGTTAGCAATTTAATTTCTGGTATCATTTTTGTCGGAGTTCTTGGAGAGGTAGTAAAAAATAAAGTTTTACTTTTTAATATTGCCATCAAAATGACCTTTTAGGAAGTGTTAATTACATATTTTTAACATTATATCATGAATAATGTTAAAAGTGAACTTTTGTTTTATGTACTAACAAATATTACATGAAAAATTTAGAAATGAACAAGTATACAACCTTTTTTTTAATTAAAAAATCCCACTTCAGAGCCATATTAATTTTTAGGACTAATACGGGACTAAAATAGGACTATTTATGAGTGAAAAAACGCCCCGAAGAGGAGTTGAACCTCCAACCTTATCCTTAGGACGGATCTGCTCTATCCAATTGAGCTATCGGGGCATTTTTTATTCTGTGTATTTTAAAAGAGAAAATATTTCAACTGATTTATTGCAGATTTTTTCTCTTCCGTTGAGGAAAGCAAGCTCCAAAATGAAAGCTGCCGCAACGACATTTCCATTTATTTGCTCTATAAGTTTTATTGCTGCCGCCATAGTGCCGCCTGTAGCGAGTATATCGTCAATAATTAAAACTCTTTCATCTTTTTTAATGGCATCTTCATGAATTTCTATAGCAGCATGTCCGTACTCAAGATTATAACTGACCCCAATGGTTTTAGCAGGCAGTTTACCTTCTTTTCTTATTGGAATAAAAGGAATATTCATTTTTAAAGATAAAGGCATTCCGAAAATAAAACCTCTGGATTCTATACCGGCTATTTTATTTATTTTTTTATCCTTAAACTTTTCTGCTAATGCATTGATTATGTAGTTGAAAAGACCAATATCCTGCAAAATTGGTGTGATATCCTTATAAATAACACCCTGTATCGGAAAATCTGGAATGTCTCTTACGGTTGATAAAAGTTTTTGCATATACATATTTACACCCTTCTGTCTTTTTTAAAACGTCTGTCATTTTCTCTGTAATAACTCTTTTTGTAGTCCCTTCTGTCTTTTTTATTTACGCGACTATCCAGCATAAGCTTTTTGGCTTCTTCTTTATCTATGAGATTATATCTTACAAAAATGCCTTTAAGCCTCTTTAAAGCTTTTACTTCAAGCTGTCTGACGCGTTCTCTGGAAATTTTTAACACTTTTCCCGACTCTTCTAAAGACATCGGCTTTACTCCGCCGAGTCCGAAACGCATTCTTATTATTTCACGTTCTCTCGGAAGCAGATAATTTAAAGCTGTACCAATATCCGCATTTGTTCTTATGATTTCCGTAACCGACTCGGGCGACTTAACCTCTTCATCCACAATTACGTCTTTAACAAAAATATCTGAAGCATCGCCTATGGGCGATTCAAGCGAACTCATACCGTTAAAAACCGTAGCTGCTTTCATTAAATTGCTTGTCTGCTTTTTACTTAACTTAAGTTTAACCGCAACTTCTTCTATCGAAGGATCGCGGTTAAGTTTTTCTCTGAGATTGCCCCACATTTTCATCCATAAATTCAAGGAATCCCATATATGCGACGGTATTCTGATTGTTTTTGTCTGATTTTCTATGGCTTTACGCATATACTGTTCAATCCAGTAAACCGCATAAGTGGAAAAAGCTACTTTTTTTGAAAAATCAAATTTCTCCACGGCTTTTATTAGCCCCATGTTTCCTTCTTCGACAAGATCCATAAAATCTATGCCTTTTTTTATGAATCTTTTTGCAATAGGGATAACAAGTCTATAATTTTGTTCGACAAGCTTGTCAAAAGCTTCTTTATTATTTTTTGATTTTTCCCACAGTTTCGCCATTTCCTGTTTAGAAAGAGGCTTTATTGCTCTTATGGCGTCAAAATAGAGCTGAAGAGGATCATACTTAATAATCATATTTTTAAAATATCCTTATTTGTATAACATCGGGGCGACTGGATTTGAACCAGCGACCTCACGGTCCCGAACCGAGCGCTCTAGCCAGCTGAGCCACGCCCCGACTTTAGCGTATTTATAAACTAAATAGTTTTAATGTATTTATTGTTTTTATCGACAAAAACAATTTTTGCCGTGACAGGTTTATCGGAAAGAGCAAATCCCATTATAATAATTTCTTCGCCTTTTTTTATTAAATGAGCAGCAGCGCCGTTGATACAGATAATGCCTGAGCCTGGTTTTCCGGGAATAATATAAGTTTCCAATCTGGCACCGCTCGTATTTGAAACCACTAAAACTTTTTCGCCTATCCAAAGACCGGCTTTATCGCACAAATCCGTGTCAATCGTTATGCTGCCTTCATAATTTAAATTTGCCTCAGTCACTGTAGCTTTAAAAATTTTTGAACTTAAAACAAACTTCATGACTTTCTTTTCCTCTATTATATACTTCTATTTTAACAAAATTGCACAAAATATTTCTAATCTTTCTCTACATTTTTGCGAATACGCACAACTCTTTCCGGGAACGGAATTTCTATACCCTCTTCATCAAATCTTTTCTTAAGATTCTTTAAAACTGCATGAGTAATTTCCGATTTTACAAAAACCTCTTTGACTCTAAAAGTCAGAGTAAAATTTATGGAAGAATCGGCAAATTTATTAAAACGACATATTGGAGTATAGCTTTTTACAGCGCCTTCTGAAAAATTTAAAATTTCCCGCGCCGCTTCCACGGCTATTTTTTCTGCCTTTTCCAAATCGCTTCCATAGGCAATACCACAATCAATGGATGTGGTTACTTCTGCCCGGCTGAAATTGTACTTTGAAATTATGGCAGATGCAACTTTTAGATTAGGAATAATAATGAGCACATTCGAAGTTTCTCTTATCTTTGTCGCTCTCCATCCTATTTCGATAACCGTACCTTCCTGCCCAGAATCAAGCTTTATATAATCTCCACGTGCTATCTGCTTTCCGAACAATATATTTATTCCGGCAAAAAAATTGCCCAAAGTGTCCTGAAGAGCTAAAGCTACTGCAAGAGAACCTATTCCCAATGCTGTGAGCATGGGAGTAAGTTTAATGCCTATTTGGTTTAAAATTAAAAGTCCCCCTACTGCAATTACAACAAACTTAATAATGTTTATGCTTATTGTTTCCAAAAAGGTTTTGCGAAATACTCCCGCAAAAATATTTCCCAGCAAAAATACTATGGAAAAAGCAAAAATTGTATAAAATATTTTTAAGACAACAGGATCTTTATGATTTAATGGCGATATAAAAAAAGCACAGTACAAACCCACAAGAAACGACCAAAAAGATATATATTTTTTTAAAAAATCTGAAGTTTCATCGCTTGTTATAATGCCTATTTTTTCTAAAAGTCTTCTGATAAATACAGCTGCATATTTCCTTAATAAAAAGCCTATAAAAAAAACTGCAAGAAGAACGACCGCGCTTATAATCCACAGAGTAAAATCCGAATATTGCCGGTTAAAAAAGTCAAACATTTAATTTCCCACCGTATTCCGTACAGATTTTTATTTTTTAGGTCTTTCTGCTTCTTCCTGACATTGAATGCAATATCTTACCCACGGTATTGCTTTAATTCTTTCCAAAGGTATTTCCTGACCACAGCATTCGCATTTTCCGTAAATGCTTTTTTCTATTTTTGCCAATGCATCATTTACATCGTTCAAAGTTATTTTATCGGCTGCAGCCAGCTCGAAATACATTTCTTTTTCGCTGTTTTGACTTGCCGTGTCGATTTCATCACCGACTATAATGTCTGAATCATCTCTTTCTTTCTGCGCATTAACTTTATTTAAAATTTCCGTTCTTCTCTGTGTCAAAAGCTTTTTAAACTGTGCGGCGTCCTTTTTATTCATTTCATAACTCCTTATATTTCGTTTAATTTGTAAAAACTTTAACTGTTTTCAGCATTTCCGTTTCCTGACCGCTTATTCTTATATCTTTTGAAGACATATCAGTTAAATAATCGCATATTTCCTGAGTTATGCGTTCGCCCGGTATCACAACTGGAATTCCAGGAGGATACGGTGTAAGCGTTTGCGCGGCAACATGCCCGACGGCCTTTTTTAAAGCTATTCTTTTTGTACTATTTGACAGATATACGTCTCTCGGGGCCATAACCATTTCTGTAGCCAAAGAAGGAATCCGAAGTATCCAGTTTTTTTGTTTTCCGTGATACTTTTTGCTTATTTCTTTGAGCGCGTTTACAAAAGCTTCGAGATCAGACTTTTCAGTTCCTATTCCCGATATTGCCACAAGATTGAATATGTCGGCATAATCAAGTTGTATATTATATTCTTTTGCGAGAATACTTTCAATTTCATATCCCGAAAGCCCGGTTTTTGTAACATTAACCGTAAGCTTTGTAACATCTAAATCATATCCAAGCTTCAATATTTCTTCTCTTGTAAAACATTTTACTGAAGCTATGTCATTATTTATATAAGTGCGTCCCCATTCACATGAGAGAATAACTTTATCAAGCATCTGGCTGCCGTGCAAAACAGCTTGCTTTCTGGCCAAATCAAGAGACGCCAAAGTTAAATAGTTAGGGCTTGTCGTCTGCAGCATTGAAACCACTTTTTTTAATCTGTTAATATCGACAAGTTTAGAATTATAATGCAAAACCGACCCTTGCGACAATGCCGAAAGTATTTTATGCGTAGATTGTACGCATAAATCCGCACCTGCATCAACGGCAGATTCGGGAAGATTTTTATTAAATATCAAATGCGCTCCATGAGCTTCATCAACCAAAACTATTTTTCCGCGTCTGTGACATAAATCAACGATTTTTGAAAGATCCGTAACTATTCCATTATATGTAGGACTTGTAATGAATACGGCTTTTGTCTCGGGATAACGGTTAAGAGCATCTTTTATCTGCTCGTAAGAAGAATTAAAAATAATATCTAAATTTTGATCTATTTTAGGCTGCAGCCAGATAGGCCATACGCCAGATAAAATAACGCCGGCCATTATTGATTTATGAGAGCTTCTTGAAACGATAACTGAATCACCGGGATCGCAAGCAGCAAGAAACATCGCCATATTCCCCACTGACGTTCCGTTTACGAGAAAAAAAGAACTCTGTACTTTATAAGCATCGGACATAAGTTCCTGTGCTTTTTTTATAGGTCCTACGGGATCGTGCAGAGAATCGACTTCGTCAAAGACTGTTACATCAAATTTATATACTTCTTCGCCGGTATAGTCTTTAAGTTTTTTATCTATACTTCTTCCATTTTTATGTCCAGGACAATGAAACGAAACGACATCTCTTTTAGCGTGTTCCATAAGAATGTCGAATAACGGAGTTTTAAAATGACGGGCTAATGACGATTTTGATTGTTTTTTCATATTATAAAAAATTAAAATCTCCAATAAAAGCAATTAAAATATGAAACAGTTCCTGGTCTTTTGTTTTTTTTACCAATGATAAATCATATGTGCATACATTTCATAAACTTCGTACAACTTACTGCAGCATCTACAGTTTAAATTAATACAGACAGTAATAATACTTTATTTAATGATTATAGTCAATATCATGTAGAATATTACAATATATTAAAGATTTTAGTTTTTAAGAAGATGTTGGAGTCTCTATACAGTCCTCATTTCTATAAATGAACTGCTCTTGTTAAAACCTTCTATAAAAGCATTGGTTGACTGAGGGCTTGTTTTATTTTGACCTTGTGGATTTGTAAAATCTTAATTTCCTTTCAACGCTTATTTTAAGCGTGACGACTTATCCTCAAAGAAAGGCAGTGCCTACTGCTAACTTCCTTTTCCCTTTTCTTTTGCTTCGATTACCATGTTGAAGCTACATCTTTTATCTTTGCATTAACATGAAAAACATAAAGCCCGCTTATAAAAGCGGGCCAAGAATTATGTGTTTTTCATAGCAGACAATATCTGAAAACCAAATGCGTTCATCCAATTAATAAAAGTTCTACTTTATTTTTCTTCCTGCAAAAAGGCTGCGGCGTATTCTGCTTCCCGTGTTGCCGGAAATTTTATAAGAATTTCATTATAAACGTTCTTTGCATCTTCTTGAGAATTCGTAAGCAGATAGTACCTTGCAAGTCCGATATAGACATCTTTTATAAGAAAACTATCCGAATATTTATTTATAAATTCATTCGAATAAAGTATGGCGTTGGAATAATCTTTCTGTTGGTCATATAAATATATTATTCTGGACAATGCCAAAGGCTTTATAAGTTCAGGAACTCCTTTTTCTTCAGTTTCTTTCAACAGAAGCAAAGCATTCGTATAATCTTTATTTTCTATCATCATATCGGCTTTTACAAGTCTTGCCTGATAAGCTGCCGGGGTGTTTCCCGAATAAATAATAGCATTGTTTAAATGTGCTGCTGCCTGCTGTTGATTGCCACTTCTTAGATACATATATGCGGCGGCCAGTCTATCCGAAGAACTTTCTTTTAAAGTTTGTAATCGTATAAATACAAAACCGCTTAACATAATAACTCCCAGCGTAAAACCTATGACAGTAAAAAATCTCGTTCTGTTTTCCTTTATTTGTTTTGCCAAAAAATTTACAAATCTGTCTGCCTTTGACATTTTTAGAGACTGCATTTCGTTCATCTCCTTATATGTTCTTTTAATATTTCGATATTATTTCCACCGCATTCTTCTGCATTATTTCATAATAATTTTCTGGTAAACCTGACTCTAGAAGAGTTTTTGCAATCATCTCAGGCGTCAAAATATTTTCGGGAGTGTGAGAATCTGTATTTAAAACAAGTTTAGCTCCCGCTGCAATGCCTATTTGCGCCACTTCTCTATTTGTGGCATTATGACCTTTACGCGTACTAATTTCAAGTTTTATGTTATTTTCAGCTGCGGTTTCCGCTTCTTTTTTAGTTATATGTCCGGGATGCGCAAGGATGTCTATTCTCGCTTCTAAAGCATAAATATTTGTCTCAGGAGGAACGGTTTCAGCGATCGTTTCTCCATGAACGACAATAATTTTTGACCCGAGTTTTCTGCATTCGTCCGCCGCTTCTTTAATAAGTTTAGGAGGAACATAAGTTATTTCCACTCCCGGCAATACAAGAATTCCGTAATTGTTGGTAAGAACTTTAGCAACCTTTATTATTCTTGGTATTACAAAGTCCATATTTGAAAAATCGACATGATCAGTGAGAGCTATCGCTTTGTAACCTTTATATTTTGCTCTGTAAACAAGTTCCGAAGGAAGCAAAACTCCATCAGAAAATAATGTATGAGTATGCAAATCTATCATTTATCTTCTATCTTCCTCATATTTATATATAGTAAAAATAAATTATACAAAGATATTCACATTCAGTCAATTTCATCAAGGTCAAAATAGAGATGTCTCTTTTTTTAGATAAAATAAAGAAGGGGGCATAGAATGAACATTCTCAAAGAAATATAATGAAGGTGAAAGATTTTAGAATAAGTTG
>JAITIP010000046.1 GCA_031279415.1 Candidatus Endomicrobium procryptotermitis
ACTTTTAAAACCTTTCTCACTACCCACAACGCATAATCCGTAAGGTAGTGTGTCAAAGCCATAGTACTTTAAAACTGCTATAATCTATCAGAAAAATTTTTTTCAAGATGTCAAGGGATAAATATAATAATAAATGAAAATATATTTGTATTATTTAAAATATAAAAAACTAAAAAATAACGACAAAGAGGTAGAAGATGGTAAAAGACAAAGACAAAAAGCATGAAGAAGCTGAAATTCTCGAAGCGAGTATCGCTCCGAGAAATATTGAAGATGAAATGAAAACTTCTTATATTGATTATGCCATGAGCGTAATCGTGGGAAGAGCTCTTCCCGATGTGCGCGATGGGTTAAAGCCTGTGCACAGAAGAATTTTGTATGCAATGAAAGAAATGGGGTTAAAACATAATACCCCATATAAAAAGTCAGCCAGAGTGGTAGGTGATGTATTAGGTAAATATCACCCACACGGCGATTCTGCGGTTTATGAAGCGATGGTCAGGATGGCACAAGATTGGGCACTGCGTTATCCTATGGTTGAAGGACAGGGGAATTTCGGCAGCATAGATGGTGACAGCGCTGCGGCAATGCGTTATACCGAAGCCAGAATGGATGCGATTACCGATGAAATGCTGGCTGATTTGGATAAAAATACTGTAGATTTCATACCCAATTATGATGGTTCTTTAAAAGAGCCGCTGGTTCTTCCCACAAAACTTCCGAGTCTCTTAATTAATGGTTCTCAGGGTATAGCCGTTGGTATGGCGACAAATGTTCCGACGCATAATTTGAGCGAAGTCTGCGACGCATTAGCAGCTTTAATCGATGATGAAGAGTTGCCCATTTCTGAAATCATGAAATATATCAAAGGACCTGACTTTCCTACCGGAGCGATAATTTTAGGAAAGGGCGGAATCAAAGATTATATGGAAAAAGGAAGAGGATCGGTGAAAATGAGAGCAAAAGCCGAGGTCGAAACCGCTAAAAATGGCAGAGAAACCGTTATAGTCAACGAAATTCCGTATCAGGTAAATAAAGCAAATCTCATAAGCAATATAGCTGAACTTGTAAAAGACAAAAAAATAGATGGAATTTCAGATTTGCGGGATGAATCTGACCGCAATGGCATAAGAATAGTCATTGAAATAAAAAGGGATGCAAACGCGCAGGTCGTGTTAAATCAGCTTTACAAACACACGCAGATGCAGTCTTCTTTCGGCGTTATAATGCTTGCCATAGTCAACAACAGGCCGAAAGTTATGAACATAAAAGAAATGCTTGTCCATCATATTGAGTACAGAAAAATAGTTATTACCAGAAGAACGAAATTTGAACTTCAAAAAGCCGAAGCCAGAGCTCATATTTTAGAAGGCTTGAAAATTGCCATAGATAATCTTGACGCAGTAGTAAAAACTATTAAAGAATCTTCAGATATCGACAGCGCACGCGCGGGTCTTATAACAAAGTTCAGATTTACGAAAATTCAGGCTCAGGCGATTCTTGACATGAAACTTCATCAGCTGACTGGCCTTGAAAGACGAAAACTTGATGACGAATATCTTGAACTTATAAAATTTATTGAAAAACTCCGTTCGATTCTTGCCGACTCTAAAAAAGTTCTGGCCATTATCAAAGAAGAAACTCTTGAAGTTAAAAAGAAATATGGCGACAAAAGAAGAACGCAGATTCAAATAGCGGAAGCGGATTTTAATATCGAAGATCTCATTCAAGAAGAAGAAGTCGCCATTACCATGTCTCATACAGGCTATATCAAACGCATATCGCTTGATACTTATAAAGCCCAACACAGAGGCGGCCGCGGTATAACGGCGATGAATACCAAAGAAGAAGATTTTGTCGAAAACTTGTTTATTACGAGTTCGCATGCATATCTGCTATTTTTTACATCAAGGGGAAGATTGTACTGGATAAGAGCTTACGAAATTCCCGAAGGCGTTAGAACTTCGAAAGGAAAAGCCATAATAAATCTTTTACAACTTGCTCCGGAAGAAAAAATTACAGCGGCGATTCCTATCAGCTCACTTAAAGAAAAAGAAATAAAAGATGAATATCTGCTGATGTGTACGAGAAACGGCACGATAAAGAAAATTTCACTTATGGAATTTTCAAATCCAAGAAAAGGCGGCATAATAGCCATAAAACTTGAAGACGGCGATATTTTGGTCGAAGTTAAAGCCATAAGAAAAAATCCTGAAGTGCTGATAGCGGCTAAAAACGGAAAAGCAGTCCACTTCAAAGCCGACGAAGTGCGCGCCATAGGCAGAACCGGCATTGGTGTGCGCGGGATAGATATAGAAAAAGATGATGAAGTCGTAGGTATGGAAGTTCTATCGCAAAAAGACATAGTGCTTGCGGTAAGCGAAAATGGCTACGGCAAACGAACGGAGGTTTGCGAATATAGATTAACACACCGCGGCACAAGTGGTGTAATAAATATGCAGACAACAGAACGCAATGGCAAAGTAATAGGCATAAAACGCGCCAACGCCGGCGAAGAAATAATGATAATGACTCAAAACGGCATAACAATAAGACAAAAAGTTGACGGCATCTCAGTAATAAGCAGAAATACCCAAGGTGTAAGACTGGTTAAACTTGACCCGGGCGACAAGGTAACAGCGATTGCAAGTGTTGTGAAGGAAGATGAGGAAGAAAAAAGTAAGGAAGAGAAATAAAAATCAAAATCAAAACTCTCAGGATAAAAAATTTAGGACTTTTTTAGATATAATCATTTTTTATTTGATTATAAATTATGAACATTAAATATTTTTATAAAATGGTATAAATTGTCAAATAAATTAGAGATATTAACAAGAATACATTTGTATGTTATAAAATACTGTCAAAAAATAGCCGAATGCCTTGTGCATGGGAGGCAAATCCTTTGAATGCTAACGAAAAGGATTTTATAAAAAAATTAAATTTTAGACCTAAAGAAAAAACATCAAGCGTATATTATAAGAAATATGCTCAAAATTATTCTATTGAAATTAATTTTGAAAATGAAACAATCAACTATGGCAAATCTATAAAAAGCGACAGTAAAACAACGCAAAACTTTTCAAGACTTGGGAATTTTGTAGTTTTAGAATGCGTTGATAGGCTATTGACTAAAGGCTATAACCCAAAAGATATTATTTTAGAAAAGCTCTTTCCTTCAGGACACGGGCATTCTAGAAAGCTAGACATATTAGTTAAAAAAGATAAAAAATCGTTTTTAATGATAGAGTGCAAAAGACGCTGAAAAACGCTTTTTAGGCTATGAGTTTTCAAACAGGCGCGGCAATGAAGGCATACACCCGATTCAACGAGGAAAAACCATAGAAGAATGCACCCGCTTTTTGATGATAAAAACGTAGAAAACCCGGAAAAAGCAAGCTCTTATATTTATAAAGCATTTAACGGCGATTTTTCTTTTCCTATAGCGGAAAGCATAAACAAATGTATTTCGCATAAATTTAGCGGATATGATTGCTTTTGACAGGAAAGAATTTGAAAAGCTTATCAATATAAATATTAGAAAGAATATAATACAAAAAAGTAAATATCAGACAGATTTACTGGAGAATATTGTAGATTTTCAAAGTGGATTATGGAAAGGATATACAGATGATTTACAGTTAGTAAAAGTTTTAAGAAATACGAATTTTGATAATGGAAAATTGTCATATAAAAATATCGCCGAAATAGATGTTGATAAAGAACAATTTAAAAAGAGGCAATTAAAATATGGCGATATTATTTTAGAAAAATCAGGAGGAAGTGAAACGCAAGCAATAGGACGAGTCGCACTATTTGATAAAAATACAGAAGAAATATATTCATATTCAAACTTTTGTTTAAGGATTAGAGTAAAAGAAGAAAATAAAGTTAATCCTATTTATTTGTGGTTATTCCTTAATGATTTTTATAATAATGGCGGCACTAAACCACTGCAAAACGGCGTAAGATTATTAAATATTGATTTAGAAGGATATAAAAAAATTAATATTCCATTACCGCCAAAAGGTTAAAATTATTACGCACATAACAACAACTGCTGCAATTTTGATGCTTGAATAAGATATTAAACTCCTATAGATAAATAAAACTCATGGAAGTTTTTATACGGACATATTTTTATATCATTTGTGATAGGATAAACTAGTAAAAATGATATGAAAAGAAGTTTTATAAAAAGGCAACAAATAATTTTATAAGGCAAAACCTCATCTTTTTATCATTGCCATTCCCAAATTCTTCCAAATAGTTTCACGTGAAACATAATTTATATATCACATAAATAAAAATATAATTATCACCTGACAAAAATAGTATTATAGCATTTATCATCATAATTTCAGTAAAATATCTATACAGAGATATATAAACGAATTTACGCTTAGAATAAACAACAATAAGTTTTGACTGATTGTTAAAGCAGTGTATTTTGCCTCAAACCTTATAGATGTTATCAACCCACTTTACTTTTACTGTTGTCGTTTCTGTTGCTCTTGTTGTTGTCGTCATTGCGGGCTTGACCCGCAATCTTAAGAAATAGGATTTAATTAATAGACAAAATGCTCAAAGGGCGGCATTGTTTGCATTGGTAAAATCTTAAAAAACCTCTGCACAGTAAGCTGTGTGGTCTCTGCTGTGTTTATGGATTCCTGCTTTCGCGGGAATGACGGCTAAGTGTTTCCACGCGGCAAGCTTCAGACTTTCTTAAAATTGTCATTGTGGAACAAGAAATAGTATTACGCAGATGAAATTATAGAAGATTTGAAAAAGTATGAGTTTATTAAATAAAATTTTAACTATTTCTAAGATAATTTTAAATAAAAATGAAAAATATACTATTAATTAATCCCCCTGTTTATGATTTTACGGCTTTTGACCTGTGGGCTAAACCTTTAGGGATTCTTTATCTTTCTTCAATACTGAAACAAAATGGATTTAACATAAAGATGTTTGATTATATGTACAGGCATTTTGGCACTCTTGAAAGCAAGTCTGATAAATATGGCTGTGGACATTATAATAAGCTAAGAGTTCAAAAGCCGCAAGCGTATAAAGATATTCCACGCTATTATTCAAGGTATGGATTAAGCAGAGAAATTGCAGAAAATTATTTTGAAGAGCTGAGTTTGTCAAAAAGTGATTTTCCCGAATTGATATTAGTAACTTCTGTAATGACATATTGGTATCCGGGTGTTTTTGAAGCAATTAAAAGTATAAAAAAGTTTTTTCCCACAACCCCTGTGATTTTGGGTGGGATATATGCCACGCTTTGTCCTGATCACGCAAAAAATGCAGGTGCAGATTTTATTTCAGAAGGCGGATTTGCTTCTTTAAATAATATATTAAAAAAATTAAATTTTATGATTGATATGCCAAAAAACTTTTTATCTTTTCCCTCTCCTGATTTTTCGTATTATGACAAAAGCAAATATATTGTTTTAAGAATGTCTATGGGCTGTCCTTTTAGATGTTCTTATTGCGCTCAGGAGGTTTTGTGCGGCCAATATAGTGTAAAACCCCCAGAGAAAGTATTTTCGGAAATTAAAATTTCTGTGAAAAAAGGGATAAATAATATAGTATTTTATGATGATGCCTTGTTTTATGAGAGCGAAAAAAATATAAAACCTTTGCTAAAACATATAATAAAAGCAAAACTGAATATTAAAATTCATACACCCAATGGTCTTCATGCTAGATATTTGGATATTGAATTGGCGGAACTTATGAAAGAAGCAGGCTTTATTATGCCGCGCTTCAGTTTAGAAACAGCAAATCTTGATATGCAAAAAGAGACAGGAGCAAAAATTTCAAATGAACTCTACATCAGCGCAATGAAAATATTACAAAAAGCAGGATATAAAAGTGGAGAATATTTGACATATCTATTAATAGGTATGCCGCATCAAAAGTTAAAAGATGTTGAAATTTCAATTAAATTTGCAAATAGTCTGGGTTCAAAAGTATCGCTTTCAGAATATTCGGTTATTCCGCGCACAAAAGATTTTCTTAAAATAGATGAAAAATTTGTACGGGAACCATTATATCATAATAAATCGATTTATCCACTTTTTAACCTCATTAAAAGGAAAGATATTTTAGATATTAAGCTGCTTGCAATTAAAATGAATAGTTTGCTATAATTCTAAACGTTAAATGTTCTTTTTTGTTTCACGTGAAACAATGAGAAGGCAAAGCTGACTGATAAAAGAAAAAAATATGTATTGTAAAATATATTGATACATAAACAGGAGGATGAAATGAAAAAGATTTTGTGTTTGTTTTTGGCAGTTGTATACTTTATATCTGGCGCAAGCTCTTTTGCTTTCGCAGCTTCAAAAAAGGAGAAAAAAATGGAAAATGTAGATAAAGTAGTAAAATTTTTACAGGATAGCAAAGTTTTTTATATAGCGACAATTGACGGCGATCAGCCAAGAGTAAGACCTTTCGGCGTAGCCCTTAATATTGACGGCAAAGTCAGTATCTGTACAGGCGCATTTAAAAATGTATATAAACAGATAGAAAAAAATCCTAAAGTTGAAATTTCAGCAATGTCTTCCGATGGCAGATGGATAAGAGTGTCAGGATCTTTGGTCAATGTAACTAATGAAGAAAATCAACAAAAATTTTTTGCAGCAGCTCCTGGCCTGAGCGATATTTATGCAGGCGATAAAAGAAAAGATTTCACAATTTTAAGTTTTAAAAATGCCATAGCAACAATTGAAAATATATCTACAGAAAAAGAAGTTATCGAATTGAAATAATCTGTTGGCATTTCCAGAATTAAAATTGTTTCATATAAAACATTTCATAATAGCGTAATAAAGAGGAAATCATGAGCAAAGTGATAGCAATAGCTAACCAGAAGGGCGGGGTAGGTAAAACAACTACGGCGATTAATCTTGGCGCAAGTTTGGCGTATCTGGGTGAGGAATGTCTTTTAATAGATATCGATCCACAAAGCAATACTACAAGTGGACTTGGCATAAATAAAAACAATCTTATAAAAAATATTTATAATGTTCTTATTGATGAAATCGCTCTTGAAGATATTTTACAGGATACGGTTATGGATTGGCTGGATATTGCTCCTGCAACTACGGATTTAAGCGGTGCAGAAATTGATCTTGTAAATATGCCGAACAGAGAAAAAAAATTAAAAATTGCACTTGAAAAATTCCAAAAAGTTTATAAATACATTATTATAGATTGTCCCCCTTCTTTAGGACTTCTGACTATCAATGCTTTGGTTGCTGCAGAAGCGGTAATTATCCCCATGCAATGTGAATTTTTTGCTCTGGAAGGGCTGGGGCAGCTTTCAAAAACGATTTTTGCTTTAATGCAGAACTATAATTTAGATTTGGATGGCGTTTTGTTTACGATGTTTGACGCAAGAACAAATCTTTCGCAGCAGGTAGTCGAAGAAGTAAAAAAGTTTTTTGGAGAAAAAGTTTATGATACGAAAATTCCAAGAACTATAAAACTTGCGGAAGCGCCGAGTTTTGGCAAGCCTGTTTTGCTGTATGATCCTTTGGGAAAAGGAACAACAGCATATATGGACTTTGCAAGAGAATTTCTTACAAAGCAAAAACAAAATACACAATTAAATATACAGTAAAATAAAGTATAAAAGTTAAGGAAGGTATAGGAGAAAGTCAGATGCAAAAAAAAGCTTTGGGAAGAGGGTTAGAATCACTAATACCTGGCATTTCGGTAAATAAAGCGGGTAGCGGGGAATCGGTTATAACAATACAACTCAATAAAATAAGGCCTAACAGATACCAGCCAAGAAAAAATTTCAATAAAGAAAAATTAGATGAACTTGCTCAGTCTATTAAAACACATGGGCTCGCTCAGCCCATACTTGTCACGCCTTCCATTGCTCCTGGCGAATATGAAATTATTGCAGGCGAGAGAAGGTTAAGAGCTTCAAAGCTTGCGGGACTTAAAGAAATTAAAGCAATAGTAAAGTTTGCTGTAGACAATAAACAGAAATTGGATTTGGCTTTAATTGAAAATCTGCAAAGAGAAGATTTGGATCCAGTTGAAGAGGCAAAAGCTTTTAGACGGCTTATTGAAGAATTCAATCATACTCATGAAGATATTGCCGATATTTTAGGTAAAAACAGGTCAGTAATTACAAACACTTTAAGGCTTTTAACTCTGCCAGAAGACATACAACTGTTAATAACCGAAGGAAAAATTTCTGTCGGACATGGAAGAATGCTTGCTGGAATTGAAGATGAAAGTAAAATAAGAGAGTTGGCAGAACAAATATTAAATGAAAAGCTTTCTGTAAGAGCAGTAGAAAAAAAAGCTGTAGAAATGAAACAGGGAAAAAGCAAAACCATAAAAGAGCCAAAAAAGCAAGAAGTTGAACTTATAAATTTAAAAGAAGAAATTCAAAGAAAGCTTAGAACAAAAGCAAATATTTCGGGGTCAAGCAAAAAAGGAAAAATAGAAATTTTCTATTTTTCTTTAGAAGAGCTGGAAAGAATAGTAAAAGAACTCAATTTTCAGATATAAATATGGCAGATATAGAATGATGATACAGATGATATTTAATGCTATATAATTTCCCAAATATTGCATGTTTATTGATTACCATTTTTTGCTCTTTAAAATTGTTGATAAATTATGCCTTTATATTTAAATTTTTTTATAAATTTTAAAAAAAATAAGAATAAAATATAAAAACATATTGAAAAATCATATAATAATTTAAAATCATACAAATTATGTTAAGTTGAAAAAGACAAAGAAAGAGGTTGTGTATAATTTGTGCATAACATTTAAAAAAATTATAGCATTTTATGATATTTCAAAATTAAAATCGAACTAAAAAAGAAGTGATCAATTCTTCCACTTGACCATAAAAATATCAAATAAGAAAAAGATTTTGCAGGAGTTAGCAAAACAAAGAAAAAATACAAATCCTTTATCCAATACAATATTTTCCCGCTCAAGCGTGCTTGTCAGTTTTTATCTAAAGTGTGAAGTTTTTTCACCTGACTTGACTGTTTTTTGAAAATTTTTACTCAGAAAAGCATGAATTAAATGTCTATTGCTATCACCTTTTCTTTTATTATATCTAAAAAAGGGACATTCTATTTTGACCTTAACATAGTAATTGACAAATAAATTATTTTTAGTTAGACTTATAACATGTCTAAAAAAATTTTTTCACTGCTTTTTATGATATTCTTCTTTTCAAATTTGACTTCTGCGGCAGCGGGTATTGAAATTTTTGCCGATATGAAAATTAATATGCCTGTAGAAACAAAAATTATCCATAACAATATCCATTTTGTAAAAGATTACAGCAAAGTAATAACTGAAGTATGTAAAAAGTTTGTTAGTAATTTTAATTATTTACTTTCTCTGTTTAAAAACGGTAAAAATTCGCTGGTATCTCAAAACATTTTCTCTTCGGCTTATTTTACAGAAAGCATTTTTTTTGTAAATATTGCAGCAAAGAAAAACTATATCCGCAGCATTTTTGCCTTTTTTTTGCAAAAAGAGTCCAATGTTTTATTCTATGCGTTATTTTTTACATTTGTTTTGACGTTTATATTGCGCTATATCGGATTGTTGCGTCTTTTTAGCGAGCCTCTTTTTTTTGCAAAACAAATAAAAAATTAAAAAATTCCGGTTTTACAAGCCGGAATTTTTTATTTTAAAAGGAGCATATTTATGATTTTAAAAAAAATTACGACACTTTTAACTGCAGCTTGTTTTTTTATTTCGTTTACTGTACAAAGTTTTGCTCAAGACGGCGTTGTTGCACAGGGCAAAGAGAAAAATAGTGTATTTAGCGATATAAAACCTGACATTATCTCCGAAAAATTCGGGAAAATAACGGAATTTGTAAATTATGATTCTCCGCAGGTTATTGTAAATATTCAGGATCTGCACTCCCATGCGCAAACGCAGAAAAATATCGCTGAAATATTGCGGGAACTTGACGAAAAATATTCGATAAAAAGAATTTATTTGGAAGGAGCTGGTGGTAAGGTTGACATATCATGGCTTTTATCTGCGGGAAAATCAGGTTTAGATAAAAATATTGTTTTGCAAATGCTTGAAAACGGAACTCTTACAGGAGCAGAATATTTTGCTTTTTTAAATAAAAAAGATAATTTATTCGGGTTGGAAGATGTAAAAATTCATCGGCAAAATATAGTAAGGCTGGGCAGCATTTATGAAAATGAAAAGAAAAACCTTCAAATCGCCGCAAGTGTAAAAAACGAGATTAATTATCTTGTAAATAAAAATCTCGGGACGGAATTGAAAAAGTTTTTGAACGCTTATTCCTCTTATCGCGGAAATAAAATCGAATCGGCCAAATATTATAAAATTCTTTTAAATTATGCGGATAAAATAAATCTAAATCCGCACGGATATGCCAATGCGTTTAACATCGATACCGAACAGTTTACGGAAATCAAAAAAGTGGTTTCTATCGATGAACTCTCAAAAAAATTAAACGTGAAAATCATTAACTCAGAACTTCAAAAATACGTTTCCTCGCTTAAAGACAATATTTCCATTTCGCAGTATTATGCTCTTCTTGAAGCCAGCGACAATTTGAATGACATAGACGTATTTTTGAAATATGCGGCCGCTTATGGTTTTGATGAAAAAGATGGTTCGCAGCTTAAAGCTTTTATAAAACTTAAAGAGTTAAATTCGCAGATAAACCCTTTGAACTTGTTCAATCAAGAACAAAAACTGGAAGAATTAATAAGAAGATCGCTGGCATCTTCTGAAATAGAAAAAGAGATTTCTTTTCTAAATGATTTTTACATTTTTTTTGAAGGATACCTTACAAATGCGCTTACGGCCAAAGACGAAGAATATTTCAAAAATAATTTTAACACGTTTAGGGAATTGTACGGAAAATACACTTCCATCAATCATATAAATGAAATTAAAAACGAATTTGAATTTCTTAACGATTATTACAGGACAAACAATAAAAGAAATGAAATCTTTGTTCAAAAAATCGATGAAAACGACAAACTTATTTCAGGCGATACACATTCGGCTCAGTCCCCTGAAAATATCTTAAACAGTGCCGAAAAAATAATAATAACTGTAACCGGCGGATACCACACCATCGGTGTAAACGAAATTCTTGACGCAAAAAAAATCAGCCATATCACCATAACTCCTAGACTTTTGGAAAGCAGTACATTATCGGATATTAGCTACAAACAAATAATATTGAATCAAAGCAGAATTTTCAGGGAAGCGCTCGCTTTTGTAATAGCTTCGCAGACGACAGATGCGCAGCGTTTTCAAAATATCATAGATGCCGCAGCGACACATCTGGGAAAAGATATAAGTTTTGATGAAATAAATAAACTTGTAGAAGAAATTGACTCTATTGCCGGAAGCAAAAGCGTTTTATCGACAGAAGGCAATAATGCCAAAATTACGTTTAATAATGGCGCTGTATTGTCTCTTTCCAGAGGAGCCGATAATGAAATTATCGTTAATGCAGATTCGAGACCTTCGGAAAGTGTTTCCGAAGGCAGCGTTGCAATATCAGAAGAAACTGTTGTTGATGCATATGTTAATATGGCAAAAACTTTAACGCCAGAAGCTTTCAAAAGTTTGTATCGTGTGGCAGTGCTTGACATTGAAAGTGAGCCAATATATGAAGCAGCAAAAAAGTTTTTTAAAGCCAAGGTGGCTGAAGCCGCGGATTTTGGTGTTGAGGGTGCGGTTCCTGCTTTGGAAGATTATGCACTTGCAAAAATGCAAAGCGGACAATCTTTAGACGAAATAAAAGCCTCTCTTTTTATTGATGGCATTTCTTATGAACAGCTTTCAAAGATGCCTGAGTTTTTTCAGAAAGAAGCTCTTAAAAAGCAGATAAGCAAAGATAAATCAGAAGATGGAACAGCCTTACCTCAAAAAAGAGATGGAATATTTAAACGTGTTTTGAAAAGAATCGGACTGATTACAATTGTTGCGTTTATAATACTTTTCTCTTCCGAATGCAACAGTAGTCCGCAGGAACTATCGGTGCCGCCGGTTGCACAGAAAGTATTGGTCAATACAATTAATAAATCTGTAGATAACGCGGCTATAAGAAAAATGTTTGAAGCTTTTACGCAGAATAATCCTTTCCCTAGAAGTTATCTCGGCAATACTGACCACCTATCAGATCCGAATCAAAAATTGATAGCTGGAGAAGGTGTTATAGTTTATGATATGACAATAGCCTTGAAACCGCTTTTGTTAAACCCAAAAGAAAACGAAGATTTAATCGGTCGCATTATAGACACACTTTATAATGAATCTTCATTAAGAAGCAATAAAGATTTTGATTATAATGGGAAAAATATACCTGTAGGACAAGGATATTTTTGGAAAATACTAAATGTTAGAGGAACGACATTAAAGGATCAATATCTGCCAATAACCGGGGAATCAGCGCATCTGGTTTCAGCACTTGCATGGGTTTATTCTGCGCGTAATGAATTTACAAGAGATGATTTAGGTAATAAAGCGTATGAGATGATGAATCAGTTGGGCAAAGCTATGCTGGCTTTGCAAATTCCACAAGGGAAACAGGGTGAAGGGCTTATAGTAATGGCACCTGAAGATAAACGCAGCCATTACTCTTATATGGAGAGAGATTTCAATAAAACAGTATCCGTAGAAAATAATATATCGGCTTATAATGCGTTGAAATTATTGATTGAGCATTGTGATAATGAAAAAGACAAACAAGAATATGCCGCTGCTTTGGAAAGACTCGAAAAAGCTTTAATAAGAATGTATGACAAAACGGCCGGCTATTTTAATACAGGATTAGATACGGAAACAGGCGAAATAAATACGAAATTTGCTACCGATTGTCAAACGTGGATTATATTGGCTATGGGGGCGGACAGATTAAACAAGCTGATGGGAGACAACAATTTCAGCATGAACCTTTTAAAAAGAACTTTGCAGATGTCAGGCGTAAAAAACGACAAAGGCGAATATATAGGCTTAGATTTTTACAATAGACTTGGAACTGGCGGAAGCGTAGTCAGTTTTGAGTGGACATTTGGATTTGTTATAGCTGCGCAGCATGTTTTGAGATTAAATCCGGATGCAGATCTTAAAAATGCCGTTGATACAATAAAAGGGTATGCAAGAAGCCAAGTAACGCCGAATGGTTTATACAAATATACTAACAGCGAAGAATTTCCTGATACGGGATTTGGCTGGAAAGATTTGGGGATGATAAGTTTGGCATCGAGTGCATGGGTACAATTTTTAGAGTTAGGCATAGATCCATTTAGCATAGTGATAGAAATCGGAGAAAAAACCATCACATTAACTTCTGCTGTCCAACCCGAAATACCTGCCGAACAGCCCATATCTTATGGAGTTGTTCAAAAAGGAGAGCCTGATTATTACAACGGTCCAAATTGGGCAGTTAATTCATTTCGCACATTAGGAGGAAAACAACTACAAGATGGAAATATAATAAGGTTAAAATATAATGCTGAATCTCCGTATTATAAAAATGATCCAAACGCTCCAAAATTTTTATTAAGACTGGAGTATTCAAATAGGGTTATACTTTTTACCAACAGTCCGGAAATTGCGTCAAAGAACCCAGAAATTATGCTAATGACGAAAGACACGGCAAACAACAGCTGGAACATAACTCTTCCCGAGACAATTCCAAACGAGGCAGTAAAAACGGTCGCCGTAGATTTTGGTTACACAACAGCATTTTTTGAGGAAAACATTAATACTGACAATAATGGTAATCCACAATTTACCGAAATGGAAATACTGGAAGCGTCTCCTTCAAGAGAAGCCGCTCCTCCTCTTGAGTTGCCTTATTTAGGGTATATTTTAAACAAACTCGGCATAACGAACGAAAAGAGTCCTAAGATAAGAGCGGCAATAATTGCCACTTTGGAAATGCCTCTGTTAATGGTGCTTTCTTCAGAAAGGTTTACCAATCTGCATGGCGCTAATACTCAAGCTGTAAATACGGCAAGAATGCACATGGCAGAAGAGATGAAAGAGCGGGCAAAAGAATATATGCGTATGGGAGCCGTATCTGGAGCCACCTTTTTGGCCTTTGCAAGCTTCGTAACCGTTGTTGCCGGCATTGTTTGTTTTGGACCTTTAGGTATCGGAATCTTTTTGAGCTTTTTACTTTCAACATGGGCTTTAGTAGTAGTAGGTACTCCGCTCACATTTGTGGCGGGTATAGGAATACTCGGCATGATTTCTCTTATACACAGCCATTATGTATGGAATATTCAAAATCCTAAAAGGGTGTTGGATAACAATGTACAGGTAAATATGATATTTGTGGCAAAAAACAATTTGGAAAAACTTCAGCAGTATTACGGTACAAACGCAAAGGTAAACAACAATGGAACCGTTTCACAGAACGTTTATATCATAAATGACAACACAAACGCCGCCGTCGAAGGTTTTTCCAATTCCGGAATAAACGTCAACGGAAAAACTGTTTGGGTAAAAAGCCTTATTGGCGAAGGCATAATTTATTATGCAAACGGAGTACCCTACGAAGAAATATCGGCCGCGATACAAAATAAAAAACTGGAAAATAGAGTAAAACAGTCATTAAGACGGGGAAGAGTGTTTTTGGGCGACAATATGAACGCGGACTATCTTGAAGTAGATGCCGTTGCTGACAAAACCGGCACAGAATACGATTCCATATCCGCAACTACAAAAGTATATGTGGGTGTGGGAACTAGCTTTATGCAGTCGCAGACCGACAGCATGTATTTTGAGCACATTCGAGATATAAGAAATGCGGAAGGCTGGCAGCGTGCAAGAAGCGTGCTGATATTTTTGAATAAAACTAAAACCAGAAAAGATTTGGAAAAATATTTGAAAATTTTAAGAAATGCAAGTAATGGCAACATAATAATTACCGAAGAGCTTGCACAAAGTCTTCTTGAAGAAAACAAGTTCGAGACTTTGCTTGAACAGCTCAGAAAAGATGGAATAAGTGTTATGATAGAAAAAACCCCGGATTCAAAGTTGCCAGAAAATGTGCTAAGACTTTTTGACGGAAAGTTTAACCGTGAAACCGGAAATATTGAAAGCGCCGTACCGGGCGAAGGAAATATCGAGCTTAGCGCAGAAATGATAACCGATGGCAAAACTATAGAAGAGACTATTAAACATTTGAGCAAAAATATAGTGATTTTTGAAACGGCAATAGATGAGTACATACAGTCGGATAGAGCTGGTCTTGGCGGATTTTTAGAAGAAATAACTTCGGTGAAAATATTGAAACATTTTGTTTCAGCAGCAATTACTGCTGATTCCGCTGCTGAAACCGCCAGAAATTTTGACATAGAAAAGATATTATATGATTTTCCCAATATAACGCGCGCCGATGTAGAACAAGCATATAAAGCTTTACTGAAAGGTGAGTCCGCAGAAAATATTTTTCTGTCCAATCCCAAGCTGAATGTTAAAAGTGCGGCAAGAATGTATTTAGAGAAAATAAACGAACGCGTTGAAGATAAAACCGCAGTCAGAGACATTAAGAAAGCGTACATGCTGGGACTTATGGAAAAACTTGCAGCTGCGGTTGAGTTTAAAGAAACGGGCAGATTGTACGGGTTTAAAAATAAGAATATTGAAAAACTTTTCGGTAAACTTGCTTTATTTAAGTATTTGCCTATTTCCGACATAGCGGAAGCGGCAGACATAAAAGAAAGAATTGAAAACATGACTGCGAAAAATTACAACAATGAAATAACGTCTATAATTAATGATAGACCGCAGGCGATTCCTGCCGTAGCGGATTTGATGCTGCAAATGATATTTTATTACGAAAGCGAAGTCAAAATGAATAAGGGAGATTTCAAGAAAGAGCCTGACCTGAAAGCCATTAGCGCAATATTGAGCGCAGCATAAAAAATTTTCTGGACATCTTTTTGTCCGGATTATGCCGCCGGCAAGAATATATTTAGCGAAATGTACATCAGCCGGCGGCAAACAGCCTGTCGATAGTTAGCAAAAGAATAGCGTATAAGAGGGTAAAAGAAGAGTGGCTGCAAGAGCAAAAAAACGCTTACGGCAAGATAGCGGCTGCGGTTGGCGGCCAAAGAAATGTCTGCCCATCAGAAGTTTAAAGAATATAAAAAAGCAGGAACATATCTTATAATGCCGAACATGTCAGAGTTTTGAATTTCGATTTTGCTTTTCTGTACTGGTATGGGATGTGGGAAACAATGCTTTGGGCTATAAGTGGGTTCGGTAAACAGCCGTTAAAGTCGTAAAAGTGGGATGCTGATGAAATATCAGAAGCCTATACATAAATTAAATTTTACGGGAAAATGTGGGATAAGGATAAGCAATGGCGATAGATATCAACGTTGAATTCAAGCAGGCTTTTGATTTGATTTCCGATACCAACGATTGTGTTTTCGTTACGGGAAACGCAGGAACAGGCAAAACCACATTTTTAAAATATTATATTTCCAAAGCAAAGAAAAAAACAGTAGTTCTTGCTCCTACGGGTGTCGCCGCGCTAAACGCTGGCGGCGAAACAATACATTCTTTTTTTTATTTCAAGCCTGATGTCACTCTTTCGAAAATAAAAAAGAAAAAACTGCCCGGCAACTCTATATACAAAAAAGTTGAAACTATAATAATAGATGAAGCTTCTATGCTTCGCTGCGATATTCTGGACTGCATAGACAAATTTTTAAGACTTAACAGGGAAGCGCACCGACAGGCTTTTGGCGGCGTGCAGATGGTTTTCATAGGAGACTTGTGGCAGCTTCCTCCAGTAGTAAAACGGGAAGAGGCGCATATTTTTAATTCTGTTTACAAAACTCCTTACTTCATCAGCGCATATTCGTTAAAAGAATGCATGCTTCACACGATAGAACTCAAAAAAATATACAGACAAAAAGAAAGCGTTTTTATTTCACTTTTAAATTCCGTTCGCAGCGGCAATGCCGGCGAGTCGGAACTTGTTGTACTTAACAAAAAAGCCGTCGGCATGGTTTTCAATAAACCTTCTGTAGTTTATCTTACGACGACAAACAGAAAAGCATCACAGATAAACCACGCGTATTTATCTAAAATAAACGAAAAAGAAACGGTTTTTTTTGCAGAAACCGAAAATATAAACGAAGAAACTGGCATGCTGCCGACAGAACGTGCCCTTGCCATAAAAAAAGGCGCCCAGATTATGATGGTAAACAATGACTCGAAAAACCGCTGGGTAAACGGAAGCATAGGCGTTGTGAAAGATATAAGAAGCGGCATGTATTGCGGCAAAGTGGTTATACACGTTCAATTTCAAAATGGGCGCACTGAACAGGTGGAACCTTATAAATGGGAACTTTTTAAATATAAATGGAACGAGAGTCTCATGCTAATAGAGACGGAAAGCGCGGGCTTTTTTAAACAGTATCCGTTAAAACTTTCATGGGCAGTCACAATACATAAAAGTCAAGGTAAAACTTTTGACAATGTAATTATCGACATGGAAAATGGTTCTTTTGCGCCGGGCCAACTGTATGTGGCGTTAAGCCGCTGCACATCTTTTGACGGAATTTCTTTGTCGCGGCCACTTACAAAACGTGACATCATTTCCGCAAAATTAGAAATATAAAAAATGCGGGCTGCAAACAATTGTAAAAAATAATAAAAGCATCGATTTTTCTATGGAAATTTTAAAAAAAATTAAGTATTTTATAATAAATTGAACATTAGAGGTTACAGATGAAATTTAAGAAACCGTCCATGATTAAAAACCACGTAAAATTTTTCCTGTTTTCATTCCTGCTTATAATGACTATTTTCCCACTGTGTTGGGCAGATGATGTTTGTAATTATAATGAATTAAAGACTACATTAACAAAACCTACTACTAATGCTGTTGCTAGGATAATGGAAAATATTGAATTTACGGATGATACTTTTTTGTACACGTACAATCATATAAAATTTAATTCAACAATAATAAATGGGTTGGACTATACTTTTGATTTAAAAGATAATAGCGGACTTTATATTGGACAACAAATCACTATAAATGATGAGTATGTGTCAATATCCGATTTGACAATAAAGAATTCTGGAACAAAAGCATTTATCTTTGCTGCTCTTGCCATACACAAAGAATCTTCAAGCAGTATTGATATAGAGAATTTAACACTGGAAAATATTATAAGTAGGTACGGCGCTGTAGATTTTTTTATTAATAATTCAACCATAACTTTTGCTAAAAAGATAACTTTTCAAAATAATACTTCAACAACAGATGACAGTGGTGGAGGCGGAGTAATTTCGGGTGGTCCTGCAGAAACTAAGAAAGGCTATATTAAACAGGACGGTACTTTTAATTTGATAAACAACAATAGCAAAAATTATGGCGGAGGCATAATTTTTAAACAAAATATATACGCTTCTTTTTTAGGTAATGTGAATATATCAAGCAATGTAGCAGTAAACGGCGGTGGTTTCTATAGTGTCAATAATGTGAAACTTAATTTTTATAATGAAGTAAACTTAATAAGAAACACGGTAGCATATGGCAATGGCGGCGGTTTTTACGCCGGCAGCAATTCAGATATCAATTTTTACAGCAAAGTAAATTTCATTAATAACACTGCTTGGTCTGGCGGAGCGATTTACTCATTAGCAGAGTCAAATGGGAATTCAAATATTAATTTTTCTGACATAATAAAATTTAGTGATAATAAAGCGGAAATGTTTGGCGGAGCGATATACGCCGCAGCCAATTCAAACATTAATTTTACAGATTTCGCTTCAGTAATTTTTGAAAATAACAGCGCTGGAAGAACCGGCGGGGCAATTAACGCATCTTCAAATTCAATAATATCTTTTAATAATTTGAACAATACGAGTTTTATTTCAAACGTAACAGACAATGGCAACGGCGGAGCAATCTATTTGGGAAGTGGAAGTTCTTCACAAAAAGCCTCGATAGTTTTTAAGGGGGAAGTAAATTTCACAAGTAACAGCGCTAAGATTGTAACAAATGAAGATGTAGGTTATGGCGGCGCAATATACGCAGGCTCGTACAGCGATGTCAATTTTGAAGGGAACTCCATTTTTACCGGCAATGAAGCCCAATATGGTGGAGCGGGTTACTCTCTTGCGAATTCTACGATAACTTTTAATAAAGCCGAGTTTGTTTCAAACAAGGCCAATGTCTCTGGAGGTGCGGTATATGCGTCAGCAGACGGCAATATAAGTTTTTCAGATTCCGTTTCTTTCCGCGATAATTTTGCAGCGGAATATGGCGGCGCGGTTTATGCTGATTCAAATAATAATGTCAAATTTATAAAACAAACGTATTTTGAAGGCAATACAGCGGCAAACAAAGGCGGTGCAATTTATTCCAATTCATCATCATTATTTTTGTTTGAAGCCATTTTTAATTTAAATAAGACGTCAACTGATACAGCAGCTGGCGGAGCCGTTTATGCCGCTAACGGCAGTACGATAACTTTTTCCGGTGGCGCTGTTTTTACAGAAAACGAATCTATTTCTGGTGGAGCTGTTTACGCGCATGGCGGGTCGTATTTTATTTTCGATGATATTGCCGAATTTAGTTTAAATGAAAGCAAAGCCGGCGGCGCAGTTTACTCCAATGAAACATCCAAAATAAATTTTGGAAAGTATGTTAATTTCTCTTCAAATAATGCCTCTGAAAACGGTGGAGCCGTTTATTTGGAAGGAGGCAGCCTTACGATAGACGGCTATGCGGAATTTAAGGATAATGTTGCTGTAAGCAGAGGCGGAGCGGTTTTTATGAGGGGAACTGCCAATAATACAGCGAAACTTACAATAAACCAGACAGACAATAACCCTACCATTTTTAAAAATAACAAAGCGGGCAGCAGAGATGAATCAATATATCTAGACGGATATACGCAGGTCAATTTTAATATCGATAAAAATAAATTTGTATATTTGGAGGATGGACTTTTTTCTTCAGGGGACTCTAACGAGATAATAAAATCTGGACTTGGAACCTTTCTTTTAAAAGGAACTATTGGAGGTGACGCGGATTTATTTGTCAGACAAGGAACATTTGGAGTTGATAAAAGCGGAAATCTGTCCGGTGGAACTATTAATCTTAATATTGAAGCGGACGGAATTTTTGATTTGCAAAATGAGTCAATAGATACTGTGGTGATCAAAGATTTTAACTCTTTTGGAACATTAAAAATGGATGTTCTGCAAACCGGCAGCGATAAAATAGTCACTGAAACTGCTTCAATATCGGGAGGCACATTTGATGTTTTTGTGGGCATAGGGGAGTACGATAAAAAATTTCTTATAATAGACTCAACGAATGTCATATCCGGCGAATTTGCGAATATTAAAGGCAATTATGGAGCCGGGATAAGTTTAACGCCCGAATATGATGATACTTTTTCAAAATTATATTTATACGTACTGGGCAAAAGAGACAGCAAATTTATCAATTTAACCGGACTGTCATACAATCAGAAAAGTGCGGCTTTATCTTTAGACTGGTTCTCTGAAAATCCCTCCGAAATTTCCCAGATACAAAAAGATGCGGTTGACGAAATACTGAAAAAAGGAGACGTCGAACAAAAAGAAACTTTAAGCCAGCTTGCCGGATATTTTCTTGCAAACGTTATGCGTTCGCAGGCAGCATCTAACGACAGAAAAACCGTTTATCGTACCATAGAAGACAGAAGTGTAAAAGAAAATGGAAAATCGGATGAAACATGGATAAAAGTGGCCGGTGTGCAACAGAAATACGGTTCCGATGAAAACTCGATTGGAGATTTTGAGGACACTGCTTTTGGCATTAGTTTTGGCTGGGACAGGTATGAAAAAGAAAGAAAGTTTATTTATGGAATTTTCGGGAAATACAATAAACATGATATTGGACAGGAAAAAAATTCTGCGGATGTAAACTCATTTGGCATAGGCGCATATGGCGGCTTGATTAAAGAAAAGATTGAATTTAAAACCGCGCTAAGCGTCAGTGTGCAAAATTATGAAACAAACAGATACATTCCTTTTAAAGATTTAACTGCAAAAGGCAGTTTTGGCGGCAATGTAATTAACATAGACGGCGAATTTGCTTATAAACTTCCAATTAGCAAAAAAACATCGTTAAAACCTTTTACAGGCATTGAGTTCGGATATATAAACAATGACGAATTTGTCGAAAGTGGCGCGGGCATATATAATCTAAAAGTTAACAATGCTGAATACATGATGGGAATATGGAGAACGGGTGTGGGTGTTTCCGGAAAAGTCGGCGAAACACATAAACTCGGATGGTCTGCTGATATGGAATTTGGGTATATGTTTGCGGGAAATGCAGCTGAAATCGATACTTATATAATGGGAAGCAAATATAAAGCAAACATAAAAGGTGCCGAAACGGGCAGTACATTGTTGTCCTTAAATTTGGGCGCGGACTATAAACTTATGGATAATGTCAAAATTTATTCGGAACTGAGATATTCATCGGCATCTTCTTTTAAAAATTATTATGCAAGTGTCGGGATAAATTATGATTTTGGTGGTTCTTCAGAGTCCGAAGAGATTGAAATTTATCAAGCCAAACAAACTGTTGCGTCGGCGATGAATCAGAGTTCTGAAGAAAAACAGATTGAAAAAGAAAGATTGAAAGAAATCGAAAAACGCGCGGCATATGCGTTGAAAGTCAGAGCGGCCGAAAGGAAAGCCGCTGAAAAGTCAGAACGTGAAAGAGTGAAAAGAGAAGCGGAAATAGTGAAAGAAGCGGAAAGATTCAGAGCGCAAAACGGCTACGGTCCTTCCAATCAGATGGCTGTCGCTCTTTCTGGCCCGTCAAAAGAGATGTTAAAAAAACAGGAACTTAAAAAGAAAGAAGAGTTTAGGGAACAAAAAAGATACGAGAAAGAGATTCAGATTGAAAAAGAAAGACTGATGAGAGAAGATTCTCAAAGAAAAACCGAAATAAAAAAAGCCATAGAAAAACTGGAAAGCTCTCTGAAAGATGAATACGATAAACTTCAGATAGCACAGACCGAAGCGGACATAGCTGCTTATGAAATTCAGGCAGCCAGAGATATTGAATCAAGAAAAGCGATGCAAAAAATATTTGAGACGAAAAAAATACAGTCTTCGGAGCATAAAAATACAATAGCAAAAATACGTAGAAATATAGAAGATTTGGAAAAACGCGAAGAGAAAATAAACAAAACATATGAAAAAGCCGCGGAAGCAGCCGTTGCAGAAAGAAAGAAAATTGAGCAGAGCCAAAAAGCCAAACCTTATTATGAAGGTTTTTCTGAAGGATTTGAATATGAGGAAGAGTCAGCCGTGTTAGCAGCTTTGGCCGTGCAGACTGAAGAGCAACAAAGGCAGTTGGAAGTGTTAAGAGTAAAAATAGCGGCTGAACAGCAGGCAAGATTTGAAGCAGCAAAAAAACAACATAGTTCCGCCGCAAAATTACAGGAACAGGATTTTGGCTATAATGCTGTAACTAAAAACTTTTATTCTGAAGATGTTTCTGTCGAAGAAGAGTTGAAACTCCGCAAGAAAGAGGCACTTGTCGAGAAAAAAGAAGAAGAAAAGTTGCGTAAAGAAAAAAATAAAGCGGAGCTTGCAGAAAAGAAAAGAGCTGAAAAACTACGTAAGCAGTTAGAAAAAGCTGAACTTATGGCTAAAAAAAAGCAGGATGACCTTAAACGCAAAAATGCAAAAACTGATAAAGTGCTTGTTTCTAAAGGCGGCCGTCCGGAGAAAAAAGACTATACATATGAACAAAGGCTAAAGAAAGAAAAAGAAAGGATTGCAGCTGAAGACGCGTCCAGAAAAAAAGCAGTGAACAAAAAGAGGCGAGAACTTGAAAATATGTTGAAGGTGGAAAGAGAAAAACTGCAAAATGTGCGACGTGACGCTGAGCTTGCAGCGTTTGAAGTTGAGATGTCGCCGAATGAAACGGCAAAAAAAGAAGCCGAAAGAATATCTCATCAGAAAAATGTGGAACTTATTACTCAGCAAAGGCTTGCCAGCCGTGCGCAAAAAGCGCTTTACGATTTAGATAAAGAAGAAGAAAAAATATTAAAAATGCAGGAAGAAGAAGCGGTGTCCGTTTTGGCTTTACGTATGCAGAGTGAACGCACTCCAGATAAAGCTGATAAAGAGTTAAAAGTGTGGCAGGATGCTAAGAAAGCTGCCGAAAAAGAAAAATTGAAAAAAGAAACGAAAGAAACGGCGGAAAAGCGTAAAGTTCAAACGGAAAAACTTCTTGCCATACAGCAGACCAAGCAACAGGTCGAGCAAGAAGAAAAGGTCAGACTTGCCGCTGAACAAAAAGCTGTGAAAGAAGCTGAAAAACAAAAAATTCTTGCGGAGAAAAAGGCCGCAGAAGAAAAAGCGAAAGCTGAACAAATAGCTAAAAAGCAAGCTGAAGCTTTAGCTGCGGCAAAACTTGCCGAAGAGCAAAGATTAAAAGCAGAAGCGGAAAAACAAGCTGCAAGAGATCTTAAAGCAAAGCGGG